>JAAYID010000294.1 GCA_012744285.1 Alcaligenaceae bacterium | reverse complement strand
GTAACGGGCCATCATGCCCAGCAGTACGCTTTTACCGACCCCGGAACCGGCAAACAACCCCATCCGCTGGCCACGGCCAACGGTCAGCAGGCCATTAATGGCGCGAACGCCGACGTCAAGGACGGATTTGATGGGAGCGCGGGCCAGCGGGTTGATGGTGTGGGCGGTCAGGGAAGCCTGGGAAACCTGTGTCAGTGCGCCCAAGCCGTCAAGGGGTCGTCCTGCGCCATCCAGCACGCGGCCCAGCAAGCCTTCACCGACCGGCAAATGCCGTGCCTGGGTCGTGATGTGCATGTCGTCGATGGGGTCGAACGGGCGGTCATCTATGGGTGCGACGGTCGTCTCGGCAGGCACAATACGCGCCCCTGGAGGCAGGCCTGAAATATCGCTTTGGGGCATCAGGTACAGGGTGTTGCCGTTGAAGCCGACCACTTCGGCATCCGCCCAGTGGTCGTGTCGTGGCGAAATTTCAATTTTGCAGGCGGCGCCGACGGCCAGGCGCAGGCCGGTGGCTTCAAGCACCAGCCCGGTAGCCCGCGTGACCCTTCCGCTGGCGTTCCAGGATTCGATGGTGGAGACGCGACGCGATGCATTCAGCAGCCGGTTGTTCCATCGGCTGGCCAAAGACGGGAGTTTGGCGCCGATATTGCTCATGGGTTTTTGATCCAGGGGGCGTGATCGCTTAACGTTCCGGCAACGCGCTCCCAGCGGGTTTTGAGTGTCGCGTCGATATCACCCAGTGATGTTTCGGCAATACAGCCGCCGCGTTCAATACGTTCGTCAGGCTCCAGGTGCCACTTGTGCAAGCGCGGATCGTCGGACAAGTGACGTTTGAGCAGCGCCATGTCTTCGGGATGCAGCCGCAGGTACATCAGGGTGTCGCTGTTGGTGTCCGCTTGCAGAATGTCGCGTACGGTTTCCACCACTTTTTCAGGGGCAATCACGAATGTACTGCGTATGACCTGACGGGCGATGTTCAGAGCCAAATCTACAACGGAATCAGCAATTTGGGCGTCCAGGGCCTGGACGGAGGCGGTGAACTCATTGACCAGCTGTTGCAAGCGCTGAGCCTCGGCATTTCCCAGCGCACGAGCTTCTGCCAAACCTTTCTCGTAGCCTTCGCGATGGCCGGCCTGGAAACCTTCATCGTGTCCGATTTTCTGCGCTTCGGCCTTGCCTTTTGCGAAGCCTTCGGCGTGACCTTTTTTCAACCCTTCGGCGTAGCCCTCTGTGCGGGCCGCTTCGCGCACGTTTTTCCCGATCTGTGCGACATGAGCCAGGACGTCGTCAGGTATGGGGTGCAGATTCGTTGTGGCGGGGTCTGTGCCGGTTTGTGCTGCTGGTGTTTGTGGCTGTTCGGCAAGGCGTCGCGAGAGTTTGCTGCCCAGCGCCGGCCGGGCGGGTTTGGTGCTGCCCAGATCAGCCATTTCCCAGCGTCGCCACGCCTCCGGATCGAGATTGTCGCTTTTGGGATCAGACATACTCGTCGTTGCCAAGGCGGGTCAGGCTGATCTGGCCTGTTTCGGCCAGGCGGCGCGCCACCGACAGAATGCCTTTTTGTGCTTCTTCCACTTTGGACATGCGAACCGGCCCCTGGGCCTCCAGGTCGTCGCGCAGCATTTCGGCAGCACGGTTCGACATGTTATTGAGGAATTTCTCGCGCAGCTCTTCCGGAGCCCCTTTGAGAGCGATAGTGAGGCTGTCGGTGTTGATTTCTTTGAGAATGAGCTGGATCGCAGTATCTTCGATGTCGAGAAGATTGTCGAATACGAACATTTCTTCGCTGATGCGCTGGGCCAGGTCGGCGTCGATTTCGCGCAGCGTATTCATGACGGCGTCTTCTTCGGTTGACGTCATGAAGTTCAGAATTTCGGCCGCGGTACGTACGCCACCCAGCTTGCTGCGTTTTGCGCTCTGGCCCGACAACAGATTGTTCAGCACATCGGTAAGCTCGGCCAGCGCAGCCGGTTGTACGCCGCCAAATGTGGCAATACGCAACATGACGTCATTGCGAAGGCGCTCGTTAAGCAGTTCCAGTACGGCAGATGCCCGGTCACGCTGCAAGTGGACAAGGATGGTCGCGATAATCTGGGGGTGTTCATCGGCAACGAGTTCGGCCACGCTGTTGGCGTCCAGCCAGTTCAGGGCGTCGATCCCGCCGGAGCCGGCTTCGGCGTCAAGAATGTCTTCGATCAGACCGGCGGCACGATCGGTGCCCAAGGCTTTGGTCAGTACCGAACGGATGTAGTCTTCAGAGCCCAGGCTGACCGCCATGAACTGGTCGGCTTCATCGCGAAAATCTGACAGCACCTTGTCGACGTCGGCCCGCGTCAGTTGTTTGATGGCCGCCATGGCCCCCGAAATTTGCTGGATTTCGGGTGGCGACAGGTGTTTGAAGACCTCGGCTGCGGCGTCTTCGCCGAGCGACATGATCAGGATCGCGCAGCGTTCGATAGGGTCATCAAGATTTGCCATGTTGCTTTTCCATCCATGAACGAATCACCATGGCCACTGCGCGAGGATCTTTCTCGGCCATTTCGCGGGCAAGTTTCAGGCGGTCTTCGTACTTCGTGATATCGGAAGCACGCTGCATGATTTCGTCTTCGCCTTCGGTGGTACTGACCACGGTTTCGAGGGTTTCTTCTGTTTTCCTGGAGAGGCTTTCGACTGCAGGTTTGCCAATTTTGCGCCAGAAAATGAACAGGGCAATTGCAATCAGCAGATACTCCAGGCCTTTGAGCGCCAGGGCATGGTATTCGGGGTTCTTCCAGACCGGCGGTGGCGGGATCATGCTTTCGCTGAACGGACTGTTGATGATGCTGACGGTGTCACCGCGCTCGGCCGAGTACCCCATGGCGTCACGTACCAGACTGTTCAGGCTGTCGAGTGTTTCCTGCGGCAGCGGAACATATTCGCCTTCAGTATTGGGCTGGTAGTTGAGCACCACCGCCACAGACAGTCGACGCAGTTGGCCGACCGGATCTTTGACGTGGCTGATGGTGCGGTCAACTTCGTAGTTGATGGTTGAGTCACGGCGCACGTTTGCCGGGCCCGTTGTGGTTTGGGCCGCGTTGGTGTTTTGAGGGGCCGCTGCATTAGGCTGGGCGCCAGGATTCGGGTTGCCGGCATTCGCGGGCTGACCCGCCTCTGCATTGGCGTTGTCACCCGGAGGCACGACAATGGGAGCCTGCGCATTGGCTGGCGGCTGGTTGGTCAGGGCACCCGGTACGCCCGCCGGGGGCAGGCCGCCGGAAAACTGGTCAGAGGCGCTGCGTTGTTCGCTGCGAACGGCGGCATCCCCTGGGTTCTGGTTGGGGCGATAGACCTCGGAGGTTTGCTCACGCACGGCGAAATCGACGTCGGCGCTGGCTTGGGCGCGCACATTACCCGCACCGACCAAGGGAGTCAGCAGGGTCATGATGCGTTGTACCGTGCGCTGCTCGATGTCGTTGACCAGATTCCGACGCGAGCTTTCAAGCCCGGCATCACCACTGGGCGAAGTAAGAAGACGGCCATTCTGGTCGACAATGGAGACATTGTCCGACGCGAGGTTGGGTACGCTGGATGAAACCAGCCAGGTGATGGCCGACACTTGCGCCTCGCTGAGCGAGCGTCCGGGGTACAGTGTAACCAGCACCGATGCCGTTGGAGGCTGGCGATCGCGTACAAACAGGCTTTCCCGTGGCATGGCCAGGTGAACCCGGGCTGATTGCACCGCATGCACCGCTTCGATCGAACTGGCCAATTCGCCTTCAAGTGCGCGCTGGTAGGTAATTTGTTCGGTGAACTGGCTGGCCCCGAAACGGGTGTTGTCCAGCAGTTCAAAGCCGGCATCGCCTGAGCGGGGCAACCCCTGCTCGGCCAGTTGCAGCCGTGTTTTATGCACCATGTCGGCCGGTACTTCAATGGCGGTGCCGTTATTGGCGATGCGATGCGGCACGCCCATTTGCGTAAGGGCGGTCACAATGGCACCGCCTTCTTTGTCGGGCAGGTTGGTGAACAGCGCACGGTACTCGGGCGGGCGCGACCACAAGATCAGTACCACGACCAAGGCGATCAGCAACGAGGCAGCACCAATGAGTGCCGGCTTGGGCACATTGGCTATTTTGGACAGGAAGGGGTAGCGAGCCAGTAATGCGGCAGCCTGGCTCATTGATAACCTCTGGGCACACGCGTGCTGGCGTCAGGCAGGGGGTTTGAGCAAAAGGGTTGCAAGATACGCATTCAGCTAAACGTTAGTAGGCGGACCGTGAATTATTACGTTTCTTTTCTGGTCTGCAAGCGCCGAAAAGCCCCTCTTTTGGGTGCTTTTTCAGGTTAACGGCATGGATATGCTGTTCTTTATGGTAGCGGGTGCAGCGTTGTAACAATTTGCGGACTCTGAAAGGGCAGGAGTATCTGGAAAGTCAAGGGTTATTACCCGCCTCGCGGGGTTAAATCGAGACGTATAGTAGCATCCTGAAGTATTATTTGGTTTTTCTGTTTGGCACAAACTTTTTTT
>JAAYID010000293.1 GCA_012744285.1 Alcaligenaceae bacterium | reverse complement strand
TATCGTCGGCCCCGGCGCCGAAGACCTGAACTGGTCGGTGCTGGTGCGCCAACCCCTTGATGTCGCCCTGGGCACGGCCACACAACTGCAACACACCATGCTTTGGCTGGGCATTTCCCTGTCGTTGCTGCTCATCATCCTGGCTGATCGTGTCGCCGTCAGCTTCAGCCGGCCGTTGCAAGAGCTTGAGAAAACCGCTGCACGTATTGATGGCGGTGACGAAACCATCAGCCTGTCGGCGACGCCCAGCGGCATCTATGAACTTGACTCGCTATCTGGCTCACTGAATGGCCTGACCGGAAAACTGCTGGACCGAAAACATGCGCTTGAAACACTGAACCAGTCACTGGAAGGGCAGGTACAGGCCCGAACCGCCGAACTGACCCAGGCCAATGCCCTGCTGGCAGCCCTGGCGACCACCGATGGTCTGACAGGGGTCGCCAACCGGCGCCAATTCGACACTACCCTGCAAAATGAATGCGACCGCGCGCGCCGCAGCAAGGCACCCCTGTCACTAATCATGCTGGACATCGATTTCTTCAAGAAATACAACGACCACTACGGACACCAGGCAGGCGATGAGTGTTTGCAAGATGTGGCCCAGGCACTCAGGGCCACGATTAACCGCCCGTCAGACCTGGTGGCCCGCTATGGGGGTGAAGAGTTCGCGATTATATTGCCCGGCACAGCGCTTGAAGACGCATGCACGATCGCCGAAAAACTGAACGCCGCCATTGTCGCACTTGAACGCCCGCACGCCGATTCGCCACTGGGTCGCGTCACGATCAGCCTCGGTGTTGCGGTACTGTCTCCCGGGCAAGATCATGACGCAACCCATCTGGTGTCGCAGGCAGATACCGCCCTGTATGCGGCGAAAACAGCCGGGCGAAACCAGTTTTGTGCGTGGAAGGCACCAGACGCGTGAAGCAACTTCCAAGTTTGGCGACTTTGCTGTGATGAGGGGGATATTTAACGCATGAATTGCATGCTCCTGAAACCAGCTTATCGCATCAAGCCGTTTGAACTGTCGCGAGTCATGAAATTTTCTGGTTTGCCAAAGCCCGAAGACGCTCCTGTCCTACAGGTTCCTCGGTCACAAGCGGCACAACTGCGTAGCGTCGGGCATGTTTTGTGGCTACAGCATCGATTTCACGCAACTCGTTGCGTGCGCGCTGGCGCAACAACAATGAATGTGGATGTGCTGCCGCCACGCTGTTGTTAACAACCCAGGCCCACGGCTCAATGCCAGCGCGGCGAAGGTCATCTTGCAGATTGGCCGCTTCCAGCACAGGCGTTGTTTCAGCCAGGGTGACAATCAACACCTTGGTCTGCTTCGGGTCTTGCAACTGCATCATCGGCGTCGTAAAGTGAACTCTGCTCTCACCCATCTGACGAGCGATATCGCGGTGGTATGCGCCAGTGGCATCAAGCAATAGCAAGGTATGGCCCGTGGGCGCGGTGTCCATCACTACGAACTTCCGGCCTCCTTCGCGGATAGCGCGGGAAAATGCCTGGAACACCGCGATTTCCTCGGTGCAGGGCGAACGCAGGTCTTCTTCCAGCAAGGCGCGACCTTCGGCATCAAGCTGCGCTCCTTTGGTGTCCATCACATGCTTGCGATAGCGTAACGTGGCTTCTTGAGGGTCAATACGGCTAAGAGCCAGGTTGGGAAGAGAACCTTCCAGCGTGTCGACCAGGTGCGCAGCCGGGTCGGAGGTGGTCAGGTGCACGGGAAGCCCTCGAGACGCCAATTCCACGGCAATGGCGGCGGCCAGGGTGGTCTTGCCCACGCCTCCTTTGCCCATCACCATGATCAGACCATGCCCATCGGCAGCGACTTCATCGACTAGTTCGGACAAATTGGGTGCATTGAGTTGGTCGGGTAGCTCTATAGCGACAGCGCTATGCCTGGTGTCAGTCTCGACCAAGAGGTGACGCAGGGCGTCGAGACCCACGAGATTGAACGGCTTGAGTGCAATTTGATCACGAGGTAGCGACTGCAGGACGGGCGGGATGGCCGCTAGCGTAGCCTGTTCTTTTTCGTAAATCGCAGCGGCAAGTGTATCGGTTTCAGCCTCACTGGCAGGAAATACGCCATTGATGACCAGATGTTGCTGTGACAAGCCGATAGCGGCCAGCTCTTCATGGGTGCGTGCTGCCTCGCGCAGCGTGGTGCGCTGCGCACGGGCAACCAGTACCAGACGAGTGCGCAGGGGATCGGCCAACGCCTCTACCGCTGCTTTGTACTGACTGCGCTGTTTTTCCAGGCCCGCCAGTGGCCCAAGGCACGAAGCATCTCCTTGGCCAGTTTCCAGAAAACTACTCCATGCGCCCGGCAATTGCAGCAGGCGAATGGTGTGGCCAGTAGGCGCAGTGTCGAAGATAATATGGTCGTAATCATGTACTAGAGCGACATCGGTCAGCAGCGCTGTGAATTCGTCGAAAGCGGCAATTTCCGTGGTGCAGGCCCCCGACAGGGATTCTTCGATGCCATTCACTTCCGCCTCGGGCAACACCCCTCGCACTGGGCCGACAATGCGATCACGGTAGGCTTGTGCGGCTGCTTGCGGGTCAATTTCCAATGCCCATAGATTTGGCACGGCGGCAATCGATGTAATGTGGTTTCCGATGCGTTCTCCGAAAACCTGCCCCACGTTGGAGGCTGGATCGGTACTGACGAGCAACACACGCTTACCTTGAGCTGCCAGTTGGACGGCCGTTGCACAGGCGATGGAGGTTTTACCAACCCCCCCTTTGCCGGTGAAGAACAAAAAACGAGGGGGTTGGTTTAAAAAGCGCATGGAATATCCTTGTTTAGCCGCAAGAGTCGCCAGAGCAGCAGATCAATTCGCTACGGCTGGGGTAATTTATTTCTGCTTTAATCATTGCGCCTGGAGTCATTAGACTTTCAAAAACGGGGGTTTTGCGCGTTTGCGGGACGCCAGGCATTGACGAGAGCGACCAGTGACAACATCACAGGAACCTCCACAAGAACCCCAACCACCGTTGCCAATGCTGCACCGGAGTTCAGACCAAATAAAGAAATGGCGACAGCCACAGCCAACTCAAAGAAGTTAGACGTGCCAATCAGGCAAGCTGGCCCCGCCACGTCATGAGGCAGCTTAAGCCATTTGGCACCCCACCAGCCAATGATGAAAATGCCATACGACTGTAAGATCAGTGGCACCGCAATGAGCCCGATCACACCCGGTTGGTCAACGATGGTATTGGCCTGAAAACCAAACAACAACACCACCGTGGCAATCAAACCAACAATTGACCATGGCTTGAGCGCGGCAACGAACGAAGAAAGGGCCTGTTGCGAGCGTCTGAGCAACACATGGCGTGTCAATACACCGGCGATCAATGGCAATACGACATACAGCAGTGTAGACAGCAGCAAGGTTTCCCAAGGCACCGTCACGTCGGTAACACCAAGCAAGAACGCGGCGATAGGCGCAAAGGCAAACACCATGATGAGGTCATTTACCGAAACCTGTACCAAGGTGTAGTTGGCGTCCCCCTTGACCAGTTGACTCCACACGAACACCATCGCGGTACAAGGTGCCACACCAAGAAGAATCATCCCCGCAATGTATTCACTGGCTGACTGCGGATCTACCCAGGGCGCAAACAAGTACTGGAAAAACAGGACGCCCAAAGCAGCCATCGTGAAAGGCTTGATAAGCCAGTTCACAACCAGCGTGAGCAACAAACCCTGAGGACGCTTACCCACATCTTTCACGGCGTGCCAATCGATCTGAATCATCATCGGATAAATCATCACCCAGATGAAGACGGCCACCACCAGGTTGACTTGGGCGTATTCCAGCCGGGCAACCATTTGAAACAGACCGGGCTGCCAAAGACCCAACGCTACACCTGCACCAATGCCGAGCGCGACCCAAATCGTCAAGAACCGTTCGAACAAACCCACGCCATACTCTCCGTTTAAACCAACCTGAAATGCGTCAAGCCAAGCCCTTTACTGGCGTGGCTGTTACAGCAGAAGATCAAGAATCAGCCACGCTGCCTTGCAATATTGTTCAACTCTTGTTGAAGCGAAAGTTTATTCAATTTTTCAATGGGCAAACTGACCAACAATCCAACACGGGTATGCAATATCCTGAACACTGATGAAAACGCTTTTTGTCGCTCTTCTTCCGAGCCTTGCAAAGCCACAGGATCTTCCACGCCCCAGTGAGCAGTCATGGGCTGCCCGGGCCAAAGCGGACACACTTCACCAGCGGCCTGGTCGCATACTGTCAACACAAAATCCATTGCAGGTGAATCGGGTCGTGCAAACTCATCCCAGCTTTTGCTGCGCAATCCATCCACCGGAAAGCTATTGCGTCGAAGCAGATCGAGTGTCAGCGGATTGACCTCGCCCGCCGGACGACTGCCAGCACTATAGCCGCGAAAGTAACCACCCCCTGCTTTATTAAGAAGCGCTTCAGCCATGATGCTACGAGCTGAATTACCTGTGCATAGAAATAAAACGTTGTAGACGCGCGAAGACATGTCGATTCCTTGAGGTTAAATTTTGGCGAAAAACGAGGAAATCAGCTCGATGCAAGACATCATGACGAGCCGTGCCAGTTGCTGACAGGCGTCAGCAATCAAGGCGGTCTGGAACAGGGGTCGTCAAACACGACTGCCCTTGACAACATTCGGCCGTTAAAAAGCCAAGCAGCGCATCCATTACGGCAAACTCGGCTCGATAAATGATGTTCCGGCCGTCTCGCTCGGTACTCACCAACCCGGCGTGGCTGAGCTCTTTCAGATGAAATGACAGCGCTGTAGGTGTGACGTTTAACGTTTCTGCCATATTGCCCGGCGTCAGACCCTCTTTGCCGGCAACCACCAGCAAGCGAAACAACCTTAAACGGGTTTCCTGGGCCAACGCCGCCAGCGTTTTCACAACGGCTGATTCATGCATTTCATTTCCTTGATCATTGTTTTTCGCGGTTATCCGACCCGCAGTATCCGGCAGGGATAGGGTAAAGGCCCTGTAGGACGCCGTGACAATTGCATAATTGCGCGCAGCATGTTGCATCAACATCGCCTTAAAGCCCCTGGATTTCGCGATGTTTGGCCAGGTCAGCCATGCGGCAGATTTGTGGTGCAGCTGGCAGCCGTTACGACGCGGTCTCGGGC
>JAAYID010000292.1 GCA_012744285.1 Alcaligenaceae bacterium | reverse complement strand
GCCCAAAACGGCGTTGCCGAATGAGAAAAATTGGCCAGATGAATGGCCGCAAACGCCAGACATGACGCATGTACAACCCAGAAAAAATGACGACGATAATAGCGGCGAGTGTGCCAGGACCACATGGCCGAACGAGGCCGCCGCGACGACGGGGCTGCACGGCGCGAACCCGCCGACCGGCAAGGCCACCAGCTGGCCAGGACAATAAGCCCGACCAGGGCCAATGTCAGCGCACCCGGCCCGGCCAGCAAGGCAACCAGGCCGGCGGGCACAAGCCAGACCACCGCACCAAGCCGCCTGAGACCATAGCGAAACACCAGTTCTTCAACCAGAGGCGCCCAAAGGACAGCCTGCAACCAGGGTAAATTATCAAGCTGCAACCGATGTTGGGCGCCGGACAGACCGGCCACGGTGACGGCGATAGGCCCCAGCAACAGCACGTTGATGGCCCATAACAATCCGGCCCATTGCAGCAGCCGCCCAATGCGCAATGACGAGAACCAGTCGGTATGCCAGCTATCCCCTGTCGCACGAAGTGGCAAACGACGAAAATCAGGACGCTGCAAGAAGCGCAAAAAATCGCGCAATTCAGTACCGAAGGACGGCCACTGCGCTGGCCGGAGGCTAGCCACTGTTCGCCTCGTGCAGTTGATTCATCGCTTGCGGGTAGCGTCCTTCAAGCAATGCCGGCAACACGGCGCGACAGCGCTCAAGAGAACGCTCGATCGCATCGAGCTCGTCACGGCGTGGTGGATTCAGGACGAATGCCGCCACCTCTTGTGCCAGCCCCAAAGAACGCGGATGGCCAATACCAATACGCAAGCGCCAGAAATCGGGTGCGCCGAACACTGACTGGATATCCCGCAAACCGTTGTGTCCGGCATGCCCGCCGCCCTGCTTCAGCTTGACGCTGCCGGGCGGCAGATCGAGCTCATCGTGCAACACTAGTACTTCAGGTGGCGTCAGCTTGTAAAACCGCATCAACGCGCCGGCTGCCTGCCCGGAACGATTCATGAATGTCGTGGGCTTGACGATGATGATTTGCCCCGCCCCCACGCGCGCCTTGGCTACCCAGGCAAAAAATGCCTTTTCCAGCGTGAACCCCGCATGCAAATCATCAGCGATCTGATCCGCCAGCCAAAAGCCGGCGTTATGGCGCGTGTTTTCGTACTCTTGGCCGGGGTTGCCCAGGCCGATAATCATGCGAATGGGAGGTTTCATGGAGGCAAAAATCAAAAGTACAAAACCCCTGGCGGCTGAACCGACAGGGGTTTGATGCGACGTCATGCAATTACAGCACGACGTCGCTCACGGCGCAAAATGGCTTATTCAGCTTTTGCCGAATCAGCTTCGCCACCCTTGCTCATGGCAACAGCCAAAGCGGGGTTTGCATCACCACCGTGAGCCACAAACGTTACACCGATCGGCAGTTTGATGTCGGCCAGGTGAACGATTTCACCGGCAACCATCGAACCGAGATCAACTTCAATGAACTGCGGCAGGTTGGCGGGCAAGCAGCTGATTTCGAGTTCGTTCAGAACGTGGCTGATGAGCGCGCCGCTGAGCTTGACTGCGGGCGATGTTTCACCATTGATAAAGTGCAGAGGCACTTTGGTCGTGATGAAATGCTTGGCATCAACGCGCTGGAAGTCAACGTGCAGAACCAATTGCTTGAAGGGGTGCCACTGAACAGCACGCAGCAGAACTTTTTGCGAGGTACCGTCCAGCTCCATGTCGAGAATGGAGGCGTGGAACTCTTCTTTACGCAGTGCGTGATAGATTTCGTTGTGGTCGAGTTCGATGTTCAGGGGGGCTTCGGTGCCGCCGTAAACGATGGCGGGAACACGACCGGCGTTGCGCAGGCGGCGGCTCGCACTCGTACCCTGAACGCTACGCAATGTTGCTGTGAATTTCATGGATGGAACTCCGGAAACAAGGGGCACTACACCCCGTTAAGAAACAGCCCGAGGGCTGCAAACCACTATGGGCCGCCGCGACCAACTGACCCACAGTAAAAAATTTAATCGACGAACAGCGAACTGACCGATTCGGCGTTTGAAATACGCAAAATGGTTTCACCGAGCAGCGACGCGCACGACAACTGACGGATCTTGCCGCAATTACGCGCAGCTTCAGACAGCGGAATGGTGTCGGTAACGACCAGCTCGTCGAGATCGGATGTCGTAATGCGCTCTACGGCCTGACCCGATAAAACCGGGTGGGTACAGTAGGCGTAAACACCTAGCGCACCACGCTCTTTGAGCGCCTGAGCTGCCTTGCAAAGGGTACCTGCCGTATCAACCATGTCATCCATGATGATACAAGTACGTCCCTCGATTTCGCCGATGATATTCATGACCTCAGACACGTTGGCGCGCGGACGGCGCTTGTCAATGATGGCCAGATCAGCTTCGAGTTGCTTGGCCAATGCACGGGCACGAACCACACCACCGATATCGGGGGATACGACCACAACATCTTTGTAGTTACGACGCCAGATGTCACCCAGCAAAATGGGGCCGGCATACACGTTGTCGACAGGAATATCGAAAAAACCCTGGATCTGGTCAGCGTGCAGGTCCATGGTCATGACGCGGTCTACACCCACCACCTGAAGCATGTTGGCAACGACTTTGGCGGAAATGGAAACACGGGCTGAACGTGGACGTCGGTCTTGGCGTGCATAGCCAAAGTACGGCAATGCGGCAGTAATGCGACCGGCCGACGCACGACGCAGCGCATCAACCATGACCATGATTTCCATGAGGTTATCGTTGGTGGGCGCACAGGTGGGTTGCAATACAAAAACGTCTTTACCCCGAACGTTTTCGTTGATCTCTACCATGACTTCACCGTCGGAGAAACGACCTACGGTCATTTTCCCGAGGGACATATCGAGGTGGTTGACGACGTCTACGGCAAGGCGGGGATTAGCCGTGCCGGTAAAGATCATGAATCTGTCTTGTGCCATGATGGATGGGGTAGCGATTTGCGGCGCGCCAAAAACAACAAAAGCCGTTGACCAGCACACCCGTACGGGGCCGACTCAACAGCTTGTTGTTAGCAGCGATCCTTTAAAAGGAGTAGAACTAAATTCTTGGCTGGGGAAGAAGGATTCGAACCTTCGCATGCTGGAATCAAAATCCAGTGCCTTAACCAGCTTGGCGATTCCCCACCTAACTGTGTAACCAGTCGTACAACGGATGATTTAACAACCCTGGGCAAGCCCATGTTTTGTTAACTGCCGTTGCGTTGTCAGTTTGACAGCGTGCTATTGTACCGACAATTTTTTGCTGAAAGGCTTTGGCTTCGTCTAATGTTACAAACTCAACGAAAAGACATGAACCAGAACCCGTCATTCTTGGATTTGCACCCAAGCCCTGAATGAAACGATTCGCTTCTTCAACAACCGGATACTTGCCAAAAACAACTGGCTGCAAATCATTTTGCCCAAAATAAACGCTTTGTTGATTTTTTAAATCTGACACCGCGTTTTTTTGTTCAACTGATGCTTGCCAATCAGTAAAGACCGTAATTGTGACGCAAAAAGTATCCCTTGTCAAATCAGGTGATGAAAAAATTCCACCTGTGGGCACAAACTGCGTCGGCTGTACAACAACATACGCCCGCTCCGGCACCGAAACCGGGTGAAGTATTTCACCGATGCCTTCAGCAAACGCGGGCTGCCCAAAAATGAATACAGGCACATCGGCCCCCAGGGGCAGCGCCAGCCGCATCAACTCGCTGCGCGACAAGCCGGTTCCCCAAAGACGATTCAGGGCAATCAAGGTCGTGGCCGCATCGCTTGACCCCCCACCCAGGCCGCCGCCTGACGGGATGTTCTTTTGATAATTGATCTGTGCGCCGTAATGCGTTCCGGTGGCCTGCTGCAATGCCCGCGCGGCGCGCACAACCAGATCGTCTTCGTGCGCCAGACCGGGCACCGGGCTTTCGCACACGATACGACCGTCTGTTCGCCGGTCAAAATTCAGGTAGTCGTACAGCCCGATGAAACGGAATACCGTTTGCAGCAGGTGATACCCATCGGGTCGACGACCGACTACGTGCAAAAACAAATTGATTTTGGCCGGAGCCGGTACATCGTAAAGCGTTGACATGTGCAGCACCTGTTCAGGAGGCGTCGACCACAAGCCGGACGCTGATGCTGCGCAGCCCTTCTTTGCGCGTCAGATGCACCAGGCGCGGACCGTGCGTATCGTGTCGCGACAGAGCAACAGACCAGCCATCCTGGACGAAACGGGTGCTGCCATTATCTTGCTGGACGCCACTTGTAAGCGCCGGGTTGATGTCACCCTTGAGCCAGCTGCGCAACCCTGACACAGGAATGGCCGCGCCCACCACTTGCGCAATCAGCGCATCAGCCGTTGCTGCTTCCTGGGTTGAGCCATCAGACCGTGTCAACACAGCGCGGTCTGGGAAAACCTCGACGCGCGCCAGGGTACTACCTAAAGGATTAGCCAGATCAAGAATAAGATGCCGCCCCGAGTCGTACCAGGCAAAACCGCCCTGAACCGCCTGGGACCCCCCTTCGATATCATCGACTGAAACCGCAAAGCGGCCACTGCGCTGGAAGGCGTCGGTGGCCGGCCCCTGAATCGCCGACGGCGTCGCACACGCTGCCAGAACAGAGACACACAACACCAGGAACAAAACCCGGAATCCGTGTGACCATACCCCCGATGCGAACATTTATTTCACCCCGAAACGCTGCATGGTCTTGACCAGGACATCATTCCCCGGGTCTTTCTTGAGCGTCTCGGCCCAGATTTTACGGGCGTCTTCCTTGCGCCCCATCGCCCAGTAAACCTCACCCAGATGCGCCGCGACATCTGCTGAAGGCAGTTTTTTATACGACCGCTCAAGGTATTCGGCAGCTGACTCGTAATCGCCCGTGCGATACAAGTACCAGCCGACACTATCAAGAATGTAGGGGTTGTCGGGCTCAAGCGACAGCGCCTGCTCAAGCAAACGCTGTGCCTCATCCAGGCGGATATTCTGGTCGGCAAAGGTGTAACCCAGCGAATTGTAGGCATTGGCATCATCGGGGCGCAGCGCCATGACCTCGCGCATCAGGCGCTCAAACGCCTGAAAATTACCCTGACGCTCGTACAACATAGCCAGGTCGTACTTGATTTCGGCGGAATCAGCGACCGCCGTATTGGCTTTGGCCAGCGTTTGAATAGCCAGATCGGTTCGACCCGCATCACGATAAATGGACGCCAGGGACATGGCCAGCACCGCACGCTCGTTGTCACTTTGCGGCGTAATCGATTCAATGGTTTTTCGGGCGGCCACCAGGTCACCCAAACGCCCGTACAACGTGGCCTCGTGAACCCGAACCTGGAACTCAAGCGCAGGTTCATCAATTCGTTTGAGCTGTTCGATAGCCTCATGCAACTTGCCTTCTTGCTCGGCAATACGCACCAGCATCAAACGGGCATCTGACGCATCGGCCATTGCATCAGACGCTTTGTCATCGAGCGACAGGCGACGTTGCGTCTGCACGGTAATGTAGTCGTTCAACAAAGCCTTGGCCGCATCAAGACGGCCGGCCCTGAAGTTGACTTCCGCCTCGGTAAACTGCAGATCAAAGTTTTCGGGTGTGTTACGACGCATCTGCTGGACCAGAGCAAGCGCGCCAGTGTAGTCGCCCCGCTCGGCAAGACGCGACACCAGCAATGCGCCCAACCGTTCGGTCTGGGGATAACGGGCCACAAACGCCTGGGCCGACGCCAATGCTGCCGCCGGGTCTACTTTAAGACCGTATTCGAGCAAGCGCTGAGCCGCCTGTTCGGAGGACGGGTCAAGCTCTTGTGCACGACGGGAATTGACCAGCGCCCGTTCAGCGTCTTGCGCCGCCCAGGCCGCATCCGCCAGGGCCAGGTACGTGATGGGAAGATTGCGCACAGGGGCCCGCAGGGCCGCATTCAACACCTCGAAGGCTGCCCGCTTGTCTGAGAGCTTGCCGACAATGGCCGCAGCTTGCCCGATGGCGAGGTCTTTGTCTTCGGCATTCTCGATACGCTTCCAGAGCGCCGCACTGAGGCCTGCGGTTTGACCGCTGGATGCCGACAGGGCCAGTGAGCTGGCTACCGCTTCAGGGTCGTTGGGTGCAACCAGGGCCCACAATTGAGCGGCCTGATTGGCCAGGGCGAAATTCCTGCCTACCATGGAAAGCTGGAAGGCCCGCTTGGCCAATCGGGGGTCAGACGTGTCGCGCGCAGCACGCAACAAAAGCTCGGCCCCCAGATCAAGCTCACCCCGCTGCACAGCGAATTCGGCCACCATCAGGCGATAAAGCAGCTCGGGCGTCAAGCTGACGATGGGCAGTTCGTTGGAGCGCAGATGGATTTGCTCAACAGGCTCGGGGGGCATCGGCGCCGCATCACCGGACGCTGCAGCAACCGCCAGCGGCAAGAGCAAAGGCCCCGCAAAAACGCAGGACAGCAGGAAATTCTGGAGTTTCATTAATAAGAACCGTCACAATTGCGCCGATAATATCGGGCCAAGTGGCAAAATAACATAAAGCCGTATCGACTGTAGCTCCCCACTATGCCCGAATTACCTGAAGTTGAAACCACCCGTCGCGGAATTGCGACGGTGATGACGGGTCAACCCCTGAAGGCCCTGAATGTCTTCGAGCCACGCATGCGCTGGCCGGTACCCGCCGACCTGCCTGAACGGGTCAATGGCCACAGGGTCCGGTCATGCGATCGTCGCGGCAAATATCTGCTGATCGGCTTCGACCACGGCGTCATGATTGTGCATCTGGGGATGTCAGGCTCGCTTCGGCGAGTGTCGCTTGACGAACCGGCCCGCAAGCACGACCACATCGAATGGGTGTTTGAGAATGCCCGCTTTTTGTTGCATGACCCGCGGCGGTTCGGGGCGGTACTTTGGCATGACCTGGCCGATGGCCCGGTTTTGTCGCACCCGTTACTGGCCAAGCTGGGCATCGAACCCTTTGACGAACGGTTTACCGCAACGTTCCTGCACCAGCAGCTTCAAGGGCGCACGCAAAGCATCAAACAAGCGTTGCTGGGCGGTGACATCGTTGTAGGCGTAGGCAACATTTATGCCTCGGAATCGTTGTTTCGGGCGGGCATCAACCCGAAAATCCGGGCAGGCAGTTTGTCAAAGGCACGTTGTGAACGCCTGTGGACCAGCATTCGCTCAACACTGGATGACGCCCTGACCTCGGGCGGCAGCACGCTGCGCGATTATGTGAATGCAACCGGTGCGCCGGGCAGCTATTTCGATATCCATGCGGCCGTATACGACCGTGCTGGTCAACCCTGTCGCGTCTGCCAAACCCCGATAAAGCGAATTGTGCAAGGGCAGCGGGCCACGTATTACTGCCCCACCTGCCAGCGGCGCTGACTGTTCACTCCCTGTCAACCCGTCAGCACCTTGCCGGGATTCATGATACCCAAGGGGTCAAGTGCAACCTTGATGCGCGCCATCAGGGCCATTTCAACCGGGTCTTTGTAGCGGGACAGCACATCGCGTTTCAGTTGACCCACGCCGTGCTCGGCACTGATGGACCCACCGAACCGGAACACATTGTCGTGAACCACCTGGTACACCTGATCTTGCAGGGCCAGCAACTCTTCTTCTGAACGCCGGGCGCCACGTGCAATGTTGTAATGCAGGTTGCCATCACCCAAATGGCCGAAAATGATGTGCTGCACGCCCGGGAACCGTGACTGCACGGCTCGATTGGTGGTTTCCACAAATTCAGCCATGTGCGACACTGGTACAGACACATCGTGCTTGATACTTTTACCCAGCATTTTTTCAGCCAGCGGAATGCTTTCACGCAAGTGCCAGAGCGCCTTGCTTTGTGCAATATTTTCTGCAATGACGGCGTCGAGCACCAACCCCGCCTCGATGGTCTGACCGACAATGGTTTCAAAACGTTCGCGCGCATGTTCAGCGCTTTCGGCATCGGACAGTTCAAGCAAGGCATACCAGGGCAGACCGGCAGACTCGCCCTCGAACGGCATGCGCTGCTGCGGGAAGCATTGGGTTACGGCCTGCAGACAATCGCCGGCAATCAGCTCGAACCCGGTCAGCGCCGGACCAAACCCTTTTCGGGCCACTGACAGCAGCGCCACTGCTGACTGGATATCGGCCAACCCGACCAATGCAGTGCATTGCGCCACAGGCTGCGGATACAACTTGAGCGTGGCGGCAGTAATCACCCCCAGCGTCCCCTCACTACCAATGAACAGATTGCGCAAATCGTAGCCGGTATTATCTTTGCGCAAACCCCGCAAACCCTGCATGACCTGGCCATCAGGCAAAACAACCTCAAGCCCCAACACCAGATCGCGTGCATTGCCGTAACGCAGCACCTGGGTTCCGCCGGCGTTGGTGGCAAGGTTCCCGCCAATCGTGCAGCTGCCCTCGGCGGCCAGCGACAAGGGAAACAGCCGGTCAACCTCTTTGGCGGCCTGCTGGATGTTCTGCAGAATGCAGCCGGCTTCGACAACCATGGTGTCGTTGTCGGTATCAATGGATCGGATACTGTTCAGGCGACCCAGTGACAAGACTATGGCCTGCCCGGACGCGTCAGGGGTAGCCCCACCACACAAACCGGTATTTCCACCCTGCGGGACAACTGGCACACGGTGCGCAGAGCACCACGCCATGACGGCGGCCACTTCGGCAGTTGATCCGGGCCGCACAACGGCCAGGGCCTGGCCCGAATAGCGTCCGCGCCAGTCGACAAGAAAGCTTTCGGCATCGGCGCCGGTTATGACATTGGGCTGGCCTACAAGGCCGGCCAGTTCAGCAATCAGGGTCATAGAACCACCTCTCAGACAGGGTCGGTCCATTTTAAGCCTATGCCATAATTGAGCGGCTTTTAACCCTACAGTTCATCAGGATCAAACCGTGACCACGCCCTCCTTTCCAGACGCTGTCTTCAAGGCTTACGACATCCGCGGCACCGTGCCCGAACAAATCAACCCGGATTTTGCCCGGCAACTGGGCCTGGCCCTGGCGCAAAAAGCACAACGTGAAGGCGTCGACACGCTGGTGGTGGGCTACGACGGCCGACTCAGCAGCCCTGCGCTATCCGAGGCCCTGCAAGCCGGCATCCGGGCCGGAGGCATCAACACCCTTGACCTGGGCTGCGTTCCCACTCCCCTGGTCTACTATGCTGCCCACACGCGTCGCACCGGATCCGGCGTGGCCATTACGGGTAGCCACAACCCGCCAAATTACAACGGTTTCAAAATGATGATGGCCGGCAAGACACTGTACGGTGCCGATGTCCAGGCGCTGAAACAGGCCATGAACAGCGGCGCGTTGCCACTGGCAACGACCCCCGGCCAATCGTCGTCATGGAACCCCATCGACGACTACATCAAGACCATCACATCAGACGTCAAACTGACTCGCCCCATGAAAGTGGCGATCGATTGCGGCAATGGGGTTGGTGGTGCTGTCGCCCCCGCCTTGTTCCGCGCCCTGGGGTGCGAAGTCACTGAACTGTTCTGCGACGTCGATGGCACTTTCCCGAATCATCACCCCGATCCGGCAGACCCGCACAATTTGCAAGACCTGATCAAAGCGCTGCACGACACTGACTGCGAGTTGGGCCTGGCCTTTGACGGCGATGCAGACCGTCTGGGCGTCGTTACGAAGTCGGGGCAAATCATCTGGCCCGATCGCCAACTGATTCTTTATGCACAAGACGTTCTCACACGCGCGCCCGGCTCCACGATCATTTTCGACGTGAAATGCAGCCGTTATGTCGCCCAGGCCATCCGTGAGGCCGGCGGTGAACCCCTGATGTGGCAAACCGGACACTCGATGATCAAGGCCAAACTGGCCGAAACCGGTGCTCCACTGGCTGGCGAAATGAGCGGGCATACCTTCTTTAAAGAACGTTGGTTTGGTTTTGACGACGGCCTGTACACCGGCGCACGTCTTTTAGAGATCGTTTCACGCGAGGCCGATGCCTCGGCCATCCTTGAGGCCTTGCCGCAAGGGGTTTCCACACCGGAACTGAAAATCGAAATGCAGGAAGGCGAACCCCATGCGCTGATAGCCCGACTGCAGTCAGAAGGCAAATTCGCGTCAGCGACCGCCATCAATACCATTGACGGCGTCAGAGCCGAATACGCCGACGGCTTCGGCCTGGCGCGGGCGTCCAATACAACGCCGGTGGTGGTTCTGCGTTTTGAAGGTGACAACGAAGCCGCACTGGTTCGCATCCAGAACGAATTCCGGCAGGCCCTGACTGCACTGGCACCTAACGCCCGCTTACCGTTCTGACAACTCGTCGTACAGGCGGACATGCGCCTGCTGAATCAGCCGGATATCGAAGGCCTGTTCGGCTAACCGGCGACCGGCCTGCCCCATCTGTTGGCGCAGGCCAGCATCTTCAGCCAGCTGCACCACCGCCTGCGCCAGTGCCACCGCGTCTTTGGCCGGCACCAGCACTCCGGTTACGCCCGGCTCAATCGCATCACGGCAGCCTGGCACATCGGTTGTCACCACGGCCCGACCGCACGCCGCAGCTTCAACCAGCGACTTGGGCAAACCTTCACGATACGACGGCAGCACGGCAATGTGCGACTGCTGATACAGCTCGGCAATATCCGTGCGCTCGCCCAGACACTCGACCACCCCTTCGCGTTTCCATGACTCGAACGTTTCGGCCGAGACACTGGCCGGGTTGCCCGGATCGGGGCTACCTGCCAGAACCCAGCGCAAACCGGACGGGTGTCCATGTGTCAGTCGCGCGGCTTCGACGAATTCATGCACGCCCTTGTCGTTCAGCACCCGCGATACCATCAGGGCAACCGGCGCACCGTCCGGTTCAGGCACCGTCATGAACTCGTTCAGATCGACACCCGAACCGCGAATCATGACAACCTGACCCGGCCGCACAGCCCCGGCACGCTGCAACGTGTCGCGATCGCCGTCATTCTGGAAAATCACACGACTGCGCGGATGCCCCAGCGCCAGACGATACAACCGAGTTGCGGCCCAACGAACCAGATTATGGGCGGCGTTGCCGCTCGTAAACACAAATCCCAACCCGGAAACGGCACCAATAAACGCGGGCACACGCGCAAGACGGGCAGCAATGCCACCGTACAGCAGAGGCTTGATCGTCACGGCATGCACGATAGTCGGACGCAAATCCAGGAATAACCGGCGAAATGCCAGCAAGCTGCGAAACTCACGGATTGGATTGCGACCGCTACGCGACATGGGGATCACATGATGCTGAAAACCCAGCGATAAAATCCGGGGAACTGAAGGGCCATCCATGGTGGCCACATGCACATCGTAGCCGGCATCGCGCGCGGCCAGTGCCAGCGGCAAACGATGCGACAGAAAAAATGCCGGGTTGTTGATGGCATACACGAGCCGTTTGCGACCGGCCAGCTGGTGCCAATGTGACCGCCAGGCAGCAACCATCGAGGGCAGGCTGAAAAACCGTTCGACACGCTCACGGCCTTTTTGCAACCGGATTGCCATACCGGCCGTACCCAGGTCTTGAAGCGCCTGATCCAGGGCCTGCGATAACGCCGCGCTATCTTGCGCCGGCGCAAGATAGCCGTAATCGCCAACGATGCGCGCGGCATCACCGACATCAGTCACGACATTCGCAACACCCGTGGCCATGGCCTCGGCCACGACATTGGGAAAGCCTTCAGCACAACTGGACAGCACGTGGATATCCAGCGCGTTCATCACATCGGGCACATCATCACGACGCCCCAACAACAGTACATGATCTTGCAAACCGTGCCGATGGATCAACGTCATCAAGGTTGCGTTTTCGGCCGTCATCCCCTGCCCCACCAGCACCAACCGGATATGCGGATACCGGGCCCGGCTGAGCGCGACAGCGGCCAACAGATTCGCATGATCTTTCAGAGGGTTCCAACGTGCCACGCACCCGACCACCGGCGTATCAAGCGCAACACCCCAGCTTGACCGCACTCGCAGCCTGACCTCTGGCGAAGGGGCCCAACGAGAAAGATCATAGCCATTCGGAATGACCCGAAAGCGATCTGCCCGATACCCCCAGGCCTTGTGACGCTGTGCTGCGTTATCAGCGCACGCCACGATGGCGGCTGGCACTACCCCCGAGACACGTGCGCACAACCAGGCAATCATCCGGGTGACGCGGCTGGATTTCTGCAGATTGGCGCCAGAGTTCCGAATACCCCAAGACACCCGACGAACACCCGCCAGACGAGCCACAACGCCCCCCACCAGATCGGCATGGTACATCCAGGTTTGCACGATATCAGGGGCCAACTGTCTGAACAGACGGTACATCTGCATCAACCCGGACCCGGTCAATCGTCCTGCGGGCATACCCAAGGTAATAACCGTAATACCCGCATCACGCAGACGCGCGCCAAACACACCGTCATCCGTCATGGAGATGACCGTATGTTTATCGGTCTGCCCAGGTGCCGTGAGCAACCGGAACAGCACGGTTTCAGCGCCGCCATGACCCAGGCCCGAAATAACATGAACGATATGCAAAACAGTGGGCTTATTCATGATGTTTGACGATACGGGAAAAAACCGAGTGCCAATGCGCCAGCACCACCGGCAACCCATAACTGGTACGCATCGCCTGCGCGGCCTCATGTCCCATGCTCTGCCGCTTTGCAGGGTCGGCCATCAGGGCTCGCAAATCAGCCACGAAACCATCCTCATCGTTCAGAGAGACCAGCATCGCATGGCGTCCGCCATCCGTCATTTCATACGGACCGCTGGGACAGTCATACACCACGGCTGGCAACCCCAGGGCCATGGCTTCAAGCAAGGCATTCGGGAACCCCTCGACACGGGATGTCATGGCAAACAAGCTGCCCTTTTGCAGCACGTTCCAGGCCAACGGGGTTCGCCCGGGCAGGTGCACCCGACCCGTCAGACCAAGATCCCGGACCTGGGCCTCAAGATCGACCCGCGCGGGGCCATCACCGTAAATACACAGATCCCAATCAGGGAAATCGGCCTGCACTCTGGCAAACATGGCAATCAGGCGATCAAACTGCTTGTCGGGTTGCAGGCGTCCCATGGCCACCAGTCGGAAACGACCTTGCTCATCGGGTTGCAGGCTGGCCATCGGCATGGCAGCGAGATCGGGCGGCAGCGGATTAGGCAGGATGTCGAGCGTATGCACATTTTTCAGGAGCGGACCAAAATCGGCAGCCGTTGCACGCGTCTGCACACTGACCGCACTGGCGTGCGGGTACAACCAGCGACGCAACACCGACAACACACGACCCGCACTGTGGCTGTAACGCGGGTTGGTACGTTCGCAGACCACTACCGGCAGCCCCAGCCCACACGTCGCCAGAAGGGTCATGACATTGACATTGGTCAGGAAGGACACGACGACATCGGGCTGCTCGTTGCGCAGCAACCGGCGCATTACAAGCAACTTCCAGACCGGCCCGAACACCGAACGCGCACGCTTTCCCATCAGGTCGGCCAGCCAGACCAGACGAACCGCCTTGTCGAGTGCATAAAAACTTTTACCCCTGACGGGATAGGTAGACACAAGCATGACCTGATGACCTTGGGCGACCCATGCGTTGGATAAGGTCGCCGCCACACGCTCGGCCCCCCCGGCGTTCATCGAGCTGACCATGAACGCGATTTTCATGGTGCCTCTGTTGTACCCTGACGGGCATCCAGCCATGCCTGTGTCATCAATACACCCCACAAGTGCGCACTCCAGTCATGTCGCCCCGCCAGATGGCCCTGCCATTTGGCCTGGACCAGATCAGGATTGAAAACACCATGTCGCGTCAGGCTTGCCGAATCAAGCAAGGCGCTGGCCCATTCTTTGAGCGGCCCACGCAACCATTGCCCCAAGGGTACGCCAAACCCCTTCTTGGGTCGATCAATCAGTGCCTGGGGAACATGCCGATACAGCAACTGGCGCATCAACCATTTGCCCTGACCATCCCTGATTTTGTAATGGGGTGCCAGACGACGGGCGAACGCATACACGCGGTGATCCAGCAACGGGATGCGGGTCTCCAGGCTGGCCGCCATGGCCGCGCGATCAACCTTCACCAGAATATCGTCTGGCAAATAAGTCAATGTATCCAGCAGCATCATGTGCTCGGCCATGGGCAAGGCGCAAGGCTGATCAAAGACTGTTTCCTGAAGACGCCCGCCCAGAACCAGGGCTGCAGGATCTTCCCAGTACGATACGAATTGCCGGTAAAACGGCCCTGACCCGGTCGCCTGCATCAGCCGGTTGAACTTGCCCGACTGCCCGACACCGCCAAAAGGCATCACACGGCCAAGCCCCTGAACCACGGCCCCTAACGGCCCACGCATCAGTGACGGTACACGCCCGCGCTTTTCCCACCAGCGCAAGGCGCGCTGGTAACGCGCATAACCACCAAACAATTCATCGCCGCCATCACCGGACAGCGCAACCGTGACATGCTCACTGGCCATTTTCATCAGCAGAATTGTGGGAATCTGTGATGAATCGGCAAACGGTTCATCGTAAATATCAGGCAAATCCGGCACTACATCAAGGGCATCTTGAGCCGATACATAAAGTTCGGTATGACGCGTACCCAGATGAGCGGCGACCTCGCGGGCATAGCCAGCTTCGTCCCAGGCGGCCTCTTCGAAGCCGATGGCATAGGTATTGACGGCGTTGGCACTGAGATTCTGCATCAGGGCAACCACCAATGACGAGTCAACCCCGCCGGACAAAAACGCCCCCAACGGTACATCGGCCATCATCTGCGCACGCACTGCCGTCATGAGCACCTGTTCAAGCGCATCAATAGCCTCGGCATCGCGCGTAAATGCAAGAGGTTGCTCAAAATTTTTATGCGCCGTCTGCCATGCAGACCAATAGGCCACCGTCGATGGCAATGCCCGTTGTTTCAGATCAGCCGCCGAAATCGTCACAAAATGGCCCGGCATCAGTTTGCGGATACCCGCATAGACACTGTATGGCGCAGGGATGTAATTGTGACGCATCATCAACGTCAGGGCATCACGGTCGAGGCCGGCATCAAAGCCCGGCATCGAGCGCAGCGCCTTGAGTTCAGAGGCAAACGCAAGGGCATTACCGACATGCCCCCAATACAGGGGTTTTTCACCCATGCGGTCACGCGCCAGCGACAAGGTGCCCGCTTCGCGATCCCACAAGGCAAACGCATACATGCCCACCAGCGATTGCAACGCCGCTTCCAGGCCCCATGCTGAAATGACGGCCAGCAGCGTTTCAGTATCAGAGTGCCCACGCCAGTCGGGCGCGTGGCCCTGAACCTGCAACAACTCGCGCAAATCAAGGTGGTTGTAGACTTCGCCATTGAGCGCCACGACATAGCGACCACACGCCGAAACCATCGGTTGATGGCCAGCTTCGGAGAGATCAACAATGGCCAGACGCACATGCGCCAACCCGACGCCCGCTTCGGCGTCTTCCCAGAAACCTTCGCTGTCCGGGCCACGATGCCTTAAGGCCTTGCGGCTGATGGCCAGAACGTCCTGACGATTTTCCATGGGGCCCCATGCCCCGACAATTCCACACATGATAACCCCTTCAGTTTGAGCGCTTGCGCTGCCCGGCCAACGCCTCTTCAAACAAATGACGCCACAACGCCATGACGCGTGCCACCGAAAAACGATCACGCACATCAGTGGCACGACGCGCCAGGCTTTCGCGCCGGGCCGGCCGCGCCATCAGATCGGACAAGTGAGCGGCAAGGGCTTCGACATCTTCCGCCGGGGTAACCAGCACCCCGTCAATATCGTGACGTATGATTTCGCGCGGACCGGTCTCGCAATCAAAAGCAACCACCGGCAACCCGCTGGCCATGGCTTCAAGAAGCGTATTCGACAAGCCTTCCACGCGCGAACTAAGCACATAAAGATCAGACTGGGCATACCAGTCGGCGACGTTACCCACCCGGCCCGGCATCATCACCCGATCGGTCAGACCGGTCACGTCAATTTGCGCTTGCAAGGCCTCACGCTCGGGCCCCTCGCCCAGAATCACCAGATCCCAGTCGGGCAACCAGGTCGAGATTGAGGCAAACGCCTCGAGCAGTAAATCAAACCCCTTATGCGGATGCAGACGACCCACCGCGAGCAACCGTTTGCGACCGTGGCGCACCGGCGGCTCAATACAGGGCTCGCCCGCCTCAAGGGGCCAGCGTACGGCATTGGGAATGACACTGACGCGAATACCCGGCAGATTCTGGCTGAGCCATTGGGCTGTCCCGGATGTCAGTGCCACGACCCGTGCCGCCTGCGGATAAGCCCATCGCCGCATGCGAAGCCAGAAGGACGACAAGGTCTGGGACGGTGGATGCGTATGCTCGGTAGCGATGACCGGGCAGGACAACCCGCGGGCAGCGGCAATGGCCAGCACCGATGCCGTTGTCATCATGCCCAGCACCAGCGTGGGGCGGGTACGCCGCATGACACGACGTAATTTCCAGATGCGCTGGACATTGGCCGCAAGCGCGTGCAGCGTGCTGCCGCTTGCCCCGGCCGTACCCAAAACCACGCGTTCAACCCCAGGCGGCAAGGCGTAGGCATCGGAAGACCCGTCAGTTTGTGTGACCACCGTGACCTGATAGCCGCAGGCACGCCAATACGCGCTCAAATCGACAGTGACCCGCTCGGCCCCGCCGCCCCCAAGCGAGTGGATGACGATCATCAAATGCGGAACACGCTTTGTTTTCGACACAACCCAATCCAGTTAAAACGTTCTAAATCCGGCCTGCGGACGGCATGGGCCGCCACGCTGCAACGGCGTAACACAAAAAAGACGACGCATACATGAACGTCGTTGCCAGCATGATGCCCTGCGCCCCGAAGTGCGGGGCCAGCAGCGTGTTCATGAGCGCCTTGACCGCAAAATTGGCGACGGCTATTGCCGCCATCAGGCGATAACGATTCTGGCTGGCCAGCAACTGGACGAGAATCAATACGCCAAAATAAAACGGCAACTGCAACAGGCCCCAGCGCACGACTTCGGCAACCCGCACCGTATCGGCTGCAGTAAAAGCGCCGCGCTCAAACAGCAAACCCACACCGTAAGGGGCCAACCACCAACCGACAATCGTTACAACAGCGCCAGCCATACCCATAAAAAAAGACCATTTGAGCGCCACGATGCGACCATAGGCAGCATCACCCCGGCTGTGAATATCGGCCAGTACCGGCAAGGCCGCCCGACCCACAGAGGCCGCCCCTACCCCCAACAACAACGCGAGCAATCGTGTGGCGTACCCCAGCGTCGAGTTGGTGTTGTCACCCAGCGTCGCCGCCGTGTATTGATCCAGTGGCCCGACAAAGCTCATGGCGACCTGACCAATCAGCATCACACCCGCCGCCTTGACCAGTTCAGGCCAATGCGCTGACGACATACCCAACCGGGGTCGGGCGATCGTGCCGTCGGCACGACCCGCCAGCCAGAGCAGCACCACTGACTGAACGAAATAACCCACCAGAGTCCCCCAAAGCAAGGGACCCACCGGGTCTATCGTGGTGGCCAGCAGTACCCAGATCAAAATCACAACAGCCGGAACACTATCGAGCAGCGTATTCAGATGCCGTTCATGAGCACGTAACCGCGCTGCACTGATGCCACTGAGCAACGTTAACAGGGCGGCCGGAGCAAAGGCCCAGGTCAGCTGTTGGCTGAAGGCTTGTGTCTGGGCATCAAGCCCCTGCCCAGCGACATGAAGCACCCAGGGCCAGGCGATGTAAATTGCAACAGCTAACACTACACCGGCCGCAATACCCCAGGCCTGCAATTCGGCCAGAAACCGGTACCGCTGGTGTGCATCGTCTTTGCGACTGCGCACCAGCACCGGAATAAGCACCACTGACAACACACCCACCAGCGTCACCGGCAACCAGCTTGCCAGCGTAAAAGTGAACTGGTAGGCGTCAACGACATCGGAAACACCGTAACGCCAGGCCACGGCCATTTCCTTGAAGGCCCCGGCAAATTTGCCCAGCAAAAGAAACAGCGCCACCCGCGCGGCGCCTTTGGCGATGCGCTGGTGGTCTGAACTTAACCGGGCGAGCTGGCGGGAAAACGACTTCAAATCAACCCAGGAAACGAACGTACCAGGGCATGGCCTTTTGCAACCCCTGCAGAATATCGTACTGCGGCGCATACCCCAGCAACGACCCCGCCTTGCTGATATCGGCCTGCGAGTGGCGTACATCACCGGCACGGAAGTTACCGTATACCGGCGCCTTGGCGTAATGAACACCGTTTTCGCCCAGGGCCGTCGACAAATAACCAAACAGCTGGTTCAGGCTGGTACGGGCATTAACCGCCACGTTGTACACCTGATTGCGCCCGGCCTGAGCCGCCAATGCCGACAGGATGTTGGCCTGGACCACGTTTTCAATAAAACAAAAGTCGCGGCTGGTTTCACCATCGCCATTGATCGTGACATCGTCGTTACGGATCATGGCCGCCACCCAACGTGGAATCACTGCCGCATAAGCCCCATTGGGGTCTTGCCGTTTGCCGAACACATTGAAGTAGCGCAACCCGACGCTTTCAAAACCATAAGAACGCGCAAAGACATCGGCGTAAAGTTCGTTGACGTATTTAGTGACGGCATAGGGCGACAATGGGCGACCAATGCGATCTTCGACCTTGGGCAGTGCCTCGTGGTCGCCATAGGTCGAACTGGACGCAGCATAAACAAACGATTTAACCCCTGCATCGCGGGCTGCCACCAGCATGTTCAGAAAGCCGGACACGTTGACTTCATTGGTGGTAATCGGGTCGTTCAACGAGCGCGGTACCGAACCCAGCGCAGCCTGATGCAAGACGTAATCAACACCTTGAACGGCCTGACGGCACGTTTCAAGCGTACGGATATCGCCCTCAATAAACGTAAAACGGGCCCATGCCTCGGCCCCCACAGTGTCACGAACCTCATCAAGGTTGTACTGATGACCGGTCGCAAAATTGTCGAGCCCGATAACCGTTTGCCCCAGACCCAGCAGGGTCTCGGTCAGGTTGGAACCGATGAAGCCGGCACAACCGGTAACCAGCCAGCGACGCGGCTGGGCCTGCAAGGTATCGAGGGCCTTCTGATAGGCTGTTGTCATGCGGCCCCCTTACAGGCGCAGGTCGGCCTCAGCGGCCGACAGAACGTATTTCAGGTCGTATAACACGTGCTCGGCCTTGCCCAGGGCACGAATGGCAGGTGCCCCCATGGCAACGAACTGATGATGCGCCACCGCGAGAATGATGCCGTCATAGTGACCTTCAACCAGCGCCGGGACGGGTGTAATGCCGTATTCATGAACGGCCTCATCAGCAGAAACCCAAGGGTCATAGACATCGACTTCGATGTTGTATTCGCCCAGCTCTGTGACGATATCAACCACGCGGGTGTTGCGCAAATCGGGGCAGTTTTCCTTGAATGTCAGCCCCATGACCAGCACACGCGACCCTTGAACCTGGATGCGTTTTTTGGTCATGGCCTTGACGAGTTGAGACACAACGTAGCCACCCATCGAGTCATTCAAACGACGACCCGCCAGAATGATTTCAGGGTGATACCCGATGGCTTGCGCCTTGTGCGTGAGATAGTACGGGTCAACACCGATACAATGCCCGCCCACCAGACCCGGCCTGAAGGGCAGAAAATTCCATTTGGTGCCGGCTGCCTCAAGGACCGCCTGGGTATCAATGCCCATTTTGTTGAAAATAAGCGCCAATTCATTGATCAACGCAATATTGACGTCGCGCTGTGTGTTTTCAATGACCTTGGCAGCCTCGGCCACACGAATGGACGGTGCCTTATGCGTACCGGCCGTAATGATCTGACCATACAAGGCATCGACAAGGTCGGCAACGACCGGGGTTGAACCCGAGGTGACTTTCTTGATGGTTGAAACCCGATGCTGTTTGTCGCCCGGATTGATGCGTTCAGGGCTGTAGCCGGCGTAAAAATCATGATTGAATTTAAGACCGGACACACGTTCGAGTACCGGCACGCAGTCTTCTTCTGTAGCGCCGGGATACACCGTTGATTCGTAAATGACGATATCACCGCGCTTGAGCACCTTGCCGATGGTTTCACTGGCACGAATCAGCGGCGTGAGATCGGGCTGCTTGTAATCATCGATGGGCGTCGGAACGGTGACGATGAAGACATTGGCCTGGGCCAACTGTGCCGCCTCGTGGGTAAACGTCAACCCGGTTGCCTGCGCCAGTTCGGCCTCTTCAACCTCGAGGGTATGGTCGGTACCTGCCTTGAGCTCAGCGATGCGGCGCGCATTGATGTCAAAGCCCAGAACAGCGCGTTTCTTGCCGAATTCGACCGCGAGGGGCAAACCGACGTAGCCCAGCCCGACGACCGCAAGTTTGACGTCTTGAAGTTGCAAAATGGATCTCCTGTGCACCAAGTGCATGAACAAAAAGAAAGCGAAGAATTATTTATTGTGACGGCCAATGGCGGGCAAAACCAGCCACGACGGACGGCGCCACGACACCAGTCGTGAATATATCCAGATGTACACCAGCGCAAACACCAGCAAGCTGACGCACAAGATAAGGGTGTTGTCCCACCATATCGTGGCGGGCACCAGACCGATAAGGGTCAACACCCACAAATAGGGTGAGGTCATGGCATTGCACAGAGCCGGCAAAGCATGCCGGCCATTGCGATTGAACGTGGCACGCACCAGGCGACGGAATACCAACTGATGCAGATGCAGGGCATCAGGCTGATCAATGGGTGTCCCGCGCTTGAACCTGCGGCGCCAGATGGAGAACAGGGTTTCAAAAACCGGGTAAAACAACACCGCCAACGCGTAAAACGGCGATACCCCGGGGTTACGGACAACCAGCTGAACCGCCAGCTCGGCCAGCATGAACCCCAGAAAATAGGCCCCGCCATCACCCAGAAAAACACGTCCAAACGGAAAATTCCAGACCAGAAAACCCAGGGTCGCCGACGCCAGCGCCGCAGCGATAAGGAAGATGGGGATATCTTGTACCTGCAAGGCAACCAGGGCAATGGATACCGCCATCAAGGTGGCGACCATACCCGCCAGGCCGTTCATGCCGTCAACAATGTTCAGCGCGTGCGTGCAGCCACCAACGGCCACCATGGTAAACAACAGGGAAACCGGCCAGTAAGACAACAACCAGTCAATGCTGCTGAACCCCACGCGCGACACACCGCCAATCAGCCACCAGGCAATGGCAGCCGATAGAAAAGCAGCCAGTAATCGCTTGCTGGCGCCAATGTCTTTGGTAATGTCTTCAAGCAGACCCGCCACGAAAACAGGCATCGCTGCAATGAACAGCACGGGCCAGAGCCAGGTCAGGGTCATGTTGCTTGGACCCAGCACCAGCAACCCGGCCAGACTGCCCGCCAGCACGGCCAACCCACCCACGCGGGGTGTAGCACGTGTATGAGAAGCCTGCGGTTTGTTCAGGTCGGTATCACCGGTAAGTTTGCCATGCCAGCGCTCTGACGCAACAATAAGCCCTCCTACCATGAAAGCCACAATACAGATATACAACCAGGTGAGCGTGTCCCAAGTTTGAGGAAAATTCACAGATTACCTATAACGCAATACTGATAAACGCCTATTATGCAGTGCCTGCAAAACTATAGTGTCATCCGGCTGCAATAAGTTGCTACCAGAGTTGTTACTGTTTTTAAAAATGGAACACCAAACAAAAAAAAGCCCGAGATCTTGAGATCTCGGGCTAAATCCACCAAAGGAGGAGGGTGGAGGAGACAACCTGGGCATGTCGGGCTACAAAGGCAGTGCCTGAGACCACGCAGAGATTTTTAGGGTTAACCCGTATTGCCCTGCGTTTCGACATCCGATAAGCAATTTTATTTCGCTTTATGCTGCATTGCAAGATATTTTTTGCGGTGCACCTAAAAGACAACATCGAATAACCGAATTTTTCGACTACCGATATAAAACTGCCTAACCAACAACTGCAGTGTAACCTAGGGCAAACCCTAGGTCAAGACCACCCCCCCCTTTCTTTTACCTTTGTTACAACACCACTAAATACGATAAGCCGTCGTGGTCATTAGCTTGGCCATGATCGTCATAAGCCCTTTGACCGGAGCAGGCAATGGTGTCGCTCCATGCCGTTCAGCCGTTGTGCGGTGACTGATCTCATCAGCGTGCATTTGCTCGACTATTTTGCGCGAACGGACATCATTAACCGGCAAACGTGCCAGGTGGCTATCAAGGTGTTCTTCCACCTGAGACTCGGTTTCAGCCATGAAACCCAGGTTTTTTGCCACACTGGCACGGCTGGCGGCCACACCCAACGCAAATGAGCCGGCGTACCACAACGGGTTAAGGTAACTGGGGCGGCTATGCAGCTCTTTTAGCCGATCAGCACACCAGGCCAAATGATCGACCTCTTCATGCGCGGCTTCGTGCAACAGGCCGCGCACCTGAGTGTCGCGACAAAACAACGCCTGCCCCCGGTACAACGCCTGCGCACACACCTCACCTACATGATTAACTCGCATGAGGCCGGCAGAGTGACGCTGCTCGGACTCGGACAGCGCCTTATCGGCAGCGGAAGGCCGACCGGCCGGATTCGGACGTGACGCATGCACCGCACCACCAAGCACTTCAAAGGCGCGCCCGGCCTCGACCAGCACCTGGTCGATCGGTGAAAATTGACGTTGTAATGAACTGACCGCCTTCATAATCGGGCTCCTGAATGAATACCGGGCCACGATGGGCCTTCTGAAACCCTATTCTACGAAAAGATACGCAAAGGCCTGGGAAAATGGTGTGCCACGACACATAAATGTACCGACACTGCCATTCATACAGGCAGGGCCTGGGACAAAAAACCGACTGGACGACATATAAATGACAGGCTGATATGGATTAACATTGTCCCTTTTGGTTTCACACGGATTTGTACGATGGAATGCACAATTGACTGGGGTGGCCCCGAAGGCATGCTTTTTGTTGCCCGCACAGGTAGCGGGCACGTGACGGCCATGGACGGCGCGCCCGAAGGCGGCGGCAACAATCTGGCCCCGCGCCCTATGGAAATGATGCTCACGGGCGCCGGCGGCTGCGCTGCCTACGACGTCGTGCTGATTCTGAAGCGTGGACGCCACGCTGTAACGGGCTGCCAGGTCAAACTGAATGCAGAGCGTGCGGATACCGACCCGAAAGTCTTCACACGAATCAATTTTGCCTTCACCGTTACGGGCAGCAACCTTCCTGAGGCCGCCGTAGAACGCGCAGTAAAGTTGTCCCACGAGAAATACTGTTCAGCCTCGGCCATGCTGGCCAAAACTGCTGAAATCACGCACTCGGTAACCGTCGTCAATACTAATTGACGTCTTCTTGCCCTGACTGACCGACTGCCCGGCAACCTTTTTGATTTAAAGCCTGCGCCATGAACCAGTATGAAGAGTTTATGCGCCATGTGTATACCCATGGCGTCCAGAAAGAAGACCGCACCGGCACCGGTACGCGGTCGGTTTTCGGCTACCAAATGCGCTTCGATCTGGCCCAGGGTTTTCCGCTGGTAACCACCAAGAAGCTGCACACCAAAAGTATTTTCACAGAGCTGCTGTGGTTTCTGCGAGGTGACAGCAACGTCAAATGGCTGCAAGATCGTGGCGTCAGTATCTGGAACGAGTGGGCGGATGCCAACGGCGACCTGGGGCCTGTCTATGGCGTACAGTGGCGCTCATGGCCCAAGCCCGACGGCGGGCACATTGACCAGATCGCGCAAGTGGTTGAACAAATCAAGGCCAACCCTGATTCGCGCCGCCTGATTGTCTCGGCCTGGAATGTCAGCGATATCCCGAATATGGCGTTACCCCCATGCCACGCCTTCTTCCAGTTTTACGTGGCAGACGGCAAGCTGTCGTGTCAGCTATACCAGCGCAGTGCCGATATTTTCCTGGGTGTACCCTTCAACATTGCCAGCTATGCCTTGCTGACCCACATGGTGGCCCAGCAATGCGACCTTGAAGTGGGCGATTTCATCTGGACAGGCGGTGACTGCCACCTGTACAGCAACCATTTCACGCAAGTTGAAGAGCAGCTGTCGCGCATGCCGTTTCCGTATCCGCGCCTGAACATCCGTCGGCGGCCCGAAAGCCTGTTTGACTACGAATACGACGATTTTGAAATTCTTGACTATCAGTGTCACCCGCACATCAAGGCACCCGTCGCCGTCTGACGCGGTGGCCGAGACAGCAGACGCTCTGAATGAACACATCCATGCCTGACACCCTCGCCACCGATTTTGACGCCCGGCAACCGCGCTCGACGAAGAAACCACATATCAAGTGCGTGGTGGCCTATTCACGCAACCGGGTTATTGGCAGGGACAACACTCTGCCCTGGCATTTGCCCGCAGACCTGCAGCACTTCAAACGCAATACGCTGGGCCAACCCATCGTTATGGGGCGCAAGACCTGGGAATCATT
>JAAYID010000291.1 GCA_012744285.1 Alcaligenaceae bacterium | reverse complement strand
GAAGTGCCCTACGCGCAGATCCCCTATGAAGTGGTGGCCTGCGACGAGCACCGCAGCTTGGCCCGGGAGATGGCCCGCCAGTCCATGGTCCTTTTGAAAAACGAAAACAATGTGCTCGAAGAGTTTTTCCGTACCGGTGTGTACCGACCGCGTTCGGCTGCGCAAACGCACGCCACTTCCAGTCCTTCCATGGATATCTCCCGTGCGTCCAACTTCGAGCGGTTTGTATTCGACCTGGTCGGTCAGGATGCGGCTCGCGTGGCGTCGTTATGGCAGCAGTTGGGCACCCGGGGCGAGTTTGATCTTTCCGATCTCAAGCCCTTGTTCGAGTCGCGTTATGGTTTCGTGGCCGGTGTCAGCAGCCATGCCGACCGTCTGGCTACAATTCGTGCGGTACACGAAGCCACGGGCGTTATCATCGACCCGCATACGGCCGATGGCGTCAAGGTGGCACGGCCCTTTGTCGAAGCGGGTGTCCCCATGCTGGTGCTTGAAACGGCATTGCCTGCCAAGTTCAACGACACCATTGTCGAGGCCATTGGTCAGCCCGCGCCACCCCCTGCGCACCTGGGGCATCTGGCGTCCTTGCCGCAAAAAGTCGAAATCATGGATTGCGACGTGGCTCTGGTGCGTCGCTACATCGAGCAGCACGCACAGTTGTAGGCTGCGGGCAGCGTACGTAGTGGCAAGCATGTCTGTGGCCGGCTCACCTGATAAATCCGTTTGTTTGGGTAGTCGCCGGCCATGATAACGTTTGCACACTTGCTGGCCGTAGGTGCAGGCGCGGCCTTGGGGGCCATCGGCCGCTGGTTGCTTGGCCTGTGGCTGAATCACTCGGGGGCGGTCTTGCCGTGGGGCACACTGGCGGCCAATGGCCTGGGTGCGTATGCCATCGGTCTGCTTCTGGCGTTGGTCGTGCAGTGGCCTGCGGCGCCCGACTGGCTCAAGTTGTTCATGATCACCGGGTTTCTGGGTGGCCTGACCACATTCTCTACATTTTCTGCCGAAACCATCGGTCTGCTGCAGCGGGGCGATTGGCTGGCGGCATTGGGTTATGCCTTCATCAGTCTGGCAGGCTCGTTGGCCCTGACCACACTGGGGTTTTATTCCGTACAGCGTGTATTGGCCTGATCCTTCAGGCCAGCGCGCATATCCTGTCGAGGCGTTCGGGGGGGCATGGTGTCGGCCCGATTCAATACGTAAAGTGACGAGTACCTGGGCTGGTTTATTGCTTCGTCATCAGGCTGGTCGCCTGACCTGTGATTAAACAATTGTCGCGATCTGTCGTTACTGTTTGAACATGAGGGCCTTGCTTCGGTGGCTACGCCTTCGGTATCCGCCTTAACAGGACCCGAGACATGAAAATCGAAAGTTCAAACATTGCGTTTGCCAGTCAGCATACCCGCGTCAGCCAGGTATCGGTTCAAGAGACGATGCGGGCCTGGGTGGGTAACCAGCGCCCTGATTTTGAAGGGCAAGAGGCCGTCAATGGTGCAGCGGGCCGCTCAGCGGCGCTCCCTGGCAGCAACGTGAGTATTTCGGAGGCGGCACGTCAGGCGTTGTTGCAGGCGGCTTCCCAACCCCCGTCATCAGCGCCAGTGCAAGGGGGGAATACCGGTTCTGCCGCCAGTCGTCCGGTTGGTGGTGAATTATCTGGCCAAGAGGCCGCCGGGGCTGATGCGGTTGATGCCCAGGCTGAGGCCATCGACTCTGATCCCAAGCTCAAGCTGCTGGTCACACTGATCGAGGCGTTCACGGGGCGCAAGGTCAAGCTGATGGATGCTTCGGAATTGACGCAGGCGGCCGGTGCGGCCGCATCGGTTCCTGCGCAGGCAGGGTCTGTGCCGACCCAGGCCGATCAACCTCAAGGGTGGGGTATTGAATATGACCGTCGTGAATCCGTCTACGAATTCGAGCAGACCTCATTCTCGGCAGAAGGGGTCATTCGCACCGCAGATGGCAAAACCCTGCAGTTCAGTGTCTCCATGCAAATGACACGGGAGTTCGCCAGCGAAAGCACGTTTTCCCTGCGCGCCGGTGACGGGGTCCGCAAAGATCCGTTGGTCATCAATTTTGGTGGCACGGCAGCGCAACTGACCGATCAGAAATTTGCGTTTGATATCGACAGCGATGGTGTCGACGACACGATCTCGTTTGTGGGCGGTGCCAGCGGTTTCCTGGCGCTCGACAGAAATGGCAATGGCATCATTGATGACGGGTCTGAATTATTCGGTACCCAAAGCGGTAATGGTTTTGCCGACCTTGCCCAATACGATGAAGACGGCAACGGCTGGATCGACGAGGCCGACAGTGTGTTTGCGCAATTGTTGATCTGGACCAAAGACGGTCAGGGTGAAGACCAGTTGACGTCATTGGCGCAACGCAAGGTGGGGGCCTTGTATCTCGGGCAGGCCGAAACCCCGTTTGATCTCAAGGGACGTGACAACACCATGCACGGCCAGGTCCGGGGTACGGGGTTGTATGTTGGTGAAGACGGCCGACTGGGTACGTTGCAGCAGGTCGATCTGGTCGTCTGACGTCAATAGCCCTGACACAGCAGGGCGGCGGCCCGTTGTCCGCTGCGAACGGCGCCTTCCAGTACGGCGGGGTAGCCGGTGTCGGTCCAGTCGCCGGCTACCATCAGGTTATTCCAGGGAGACGCATTATCGGGCCGCGTCAGGCCCGGCGTTGCTGCAAACGTTGCACGTTTTTCAATGATCAGAGTGTGACCCGTAATGCGTGGCATGGCGTTGCAATGGGCGGTTTGCGTGCGTATCTGGCGTAGCAGTTGTTCAATAGCTTCATGCCGGTCCAGCGTCATCAGGGCTCGGCAATCACTGATAACCACACAGAGCAGGTGCTTGCGTTGGGGTGTTGCGGCAATATGGGCATGGTTGAACAGCCATTGCCCCAGGGCGCCCGGGTGTGCCTGGTCGTCCAGCATCAGCATGTTGTCTGGCAAGTCATACCAGGGGCGTTCCAGCGCCAGGGTCAGTGTGGCGATCGGTACCGGCGCAAACGCTGAAAGCGACTCAAGCAATGGCGTGGCGCGTGGTATCTGCGGCAGGCCCGCCAGCAGTCGGTGGGCCGAGGCCGGCGCTGTTGCCACCACAAGGGCATCGTAAGAATAGCTTCCGTCAAGACGATAGCCGGATCCTTCACGGGTGATTTGCCGTATGGTCGAGCGGCGATGTGTCGTGATGTCCCCGGGGACATGATTGGCCCACAGATCGGAAAGGTCGGTTGTCGGGATCAGTACATCGCTGGCGTGTCGTCCGGCATCCAGGCTGTCACCGAGAACCCGGGCCAGCATGTCGATACTGGCATCGTGCAAGGGTGTGTTCAGGGCGGCAAGGCACAAGGGTTCCCAGAATCGTTGAATGATCCTGGCGGGTTGGCGGTGCCGTTCAAGCCAGCAGGACACGCTCTGGTCGGGCACGACCGTCCAGCGTCGGTTTTTGAGGCGCAGAATCGCACGCGTCAATGCCAGTTTCTCTGACAGGTTCCAGCCTCTGGCCCGAAAAACCCCTACAGCGGCGTGCCACGGCGAAGGCAAGTCGACGCAGCGCAGTTCGAACGAGTGGTCGGCAGCTTTCAACGCGAGCGGTTGACGTACGAACGCGGTTTCAGTATTCAGACCCAGTCGTTGCATCAGGCTCAGAGTGTGACTGTAGGCTCCCAGCAGGATGTGCTGTCCGTTATCCAGCATTGCGGCGAATTCAGGACGATCGACGGCACGGGCTCGCCCACCCAAAGTACCCGAGGCCTCATGAACCGCAACTGTGTGGCCCGCATCGCGCAGTGAAACGGCCGCAGCAAGCCCGGCCCAGCCCGCACCGATGATGCCGACGTTCATTGGGCAAACTGTTTGGCCAGCCGTTTGCCACCGGTTACCCAGGTTTTCCAGGCCAGCCAGAATTTGCGGATCGGCGTCAGTGAAATACGCTGGTCAAGTACCTGCCAGCGGTCACGTTCGATTTCCAGCAACAGGGCGTGGTAAATGGCCGCCATCGCCAGCCCCGAGCGCTGGCTGCGTCGGTCGATCTCGGGCAGGGCTGCGAGCGCTTCGCGGTAATAGGTTTTGGCTCGTTCTGTCTGGAATTGCATCAGGGCAACGAAGCGGTCGGAGTATTGGCGGTTCAGAATTTCCGAAGCCTTGACATCAAACTGCTGCAGCTCGTCGATCGGCAGGTAAATGCGCCCGCGCCGGGCATCATCGCCCACATCGCGAATGATGTTGGTCAGCTGGAAGGCCAGGCCCAGCTTGTCGGCGTAGACCACGGTATTTTCGTCCTGGTAGCCGAATACCCCCACTGACAGTTCACCGACGACCCCTGCTGCGTGCCAGCAGTATTTCTGCAGGCCAGGCCAGTCAAGATAACGGCTTTGGTCCAGGTCCATTTCCATGCCATCAATCACGGCATGCAGCCGCGCGGCCGTAATACGGCACGATTCAAGGTGCGGCATCAGTGCTTTCATGACCGGGTGCTCGGCTTTCCCGGCAAACAGTGCGTCAACCTGCTGATGCCACCAGGCCAGGGTCTGGCGGGCTACCGAAGGGTCGTGGCATTCATCCACCACGTCATCCACTTCGCGACAAAAGGCGTAGAGTGCGGTGATGGCGCGCCGGCGTTCGGGGGGCAGAAATAAAAACGCGTAATAAAAGCTTGAGCCACTTTTTGTGGCCTTGTTCTGGCAATAATCGTCGGGGCTCATGCGTGGCCTGAAGGTTTGGGCGCTGATCTGCGCATAATTGCCCGACCCAGAACAACGAACCAGTCGCGGGGTTTCAGGGTGGGCCGATGGTTGAACATGTCGTAGTTTAAATCGTCCAGGCGTTCCAGAATGCGCAAACCGCCTTCAATGACCATGCGCAACTCAAGAGCCAGCCGCATCGGAAGGCGCCCGGGCAGGGAATATCCTGAAAGCAGCAGCGCCCGGGCCTGACCCACCTGATGCCGCATCAGTGCCTGCCAGCGTTCGTCGACGCGGCCATGGGCAATGTGCTGTTCGCTGACACCAAACTGGGTCAACCGGGCCTGCGGCAGGTACACGCGGTTCTTGGCCCAGTCAATCGCGATGTCTTGCCAGAAATTGGTCAGTTGCAAGCCGGTGCAAATGGCATCGGCCTGGGTCAGGTTCAAAGGGGTCGCTGCATCGTACAGCTGCAGCATCAGATGGCCGACCGGGTTGGCCGAGCGCCGACAGTAGTCAAATAATTGCGCGTCGTCGTCGTAGCGGGTGATGACAACATCTTGCGAAAATGCCGACAGCAAATCGTAGAACGGTTGCAGCGACAGCCGGTGTTTTGCAATGCTTTCGCCTAACGGTTCGAAAACTTCGGCCAGCTGCGCAGTGATCGGATCCGGCGTTTGACCCGCAAGGTGATCCAGTGCGTGTCGGTAGGCTTGCAAGCCATCCAGCCGCGCCTGCGCCAGGGCATCGCCTTCATCGGCGATGTCGTCAGCGTTGCGGGCAAAGCGGTAAATGTCGACCACGGCACGGCGTATGTGACCAGGGACAAGTACCGAGGCAACAGGGAAGTTTTCGTAGTGATTTACCGCCATGAAAATTGTTTTGAATTTTTACAGGATGCCAAGCGCGGGCACGCCAGTTGGATTAGACTTCCGTTATTAGGGAGAAGTCATGCCACGTCCGATTTCGGCAACAATTTCGTTGCCGTTTTTAACTCACAACCTGGCTGTTGTACGCAACCAGCTCGATCGTATCAGTACTGAACACCGTCGCGTACGCCCGAAAATCTGGGCGGTAATCAAGGCCAATGCCTACGGACACGGCATTCACAATGCTCTCAGGGCATTTGATCAGGCCGATGGCCTGGCCATGCTTGATCTGGCCGAGGCCATTGCCTGTCGCGAGGCAGGGTGGGTGAAGCCCATTTTGCTGCTCGAGGGTTTCTTCGATGCGGCCGATATTAACCTGTTCAGCCAGTATTCGCTTGATGCCACCGTGCATTGTCAGACGCAACTGGATATGTTGTCGGCCGTCAAGGTAAACAAGCCTGTCAATGTGTTTCTGAAGTTGAACACGGGTATGAATCGTCTGGGGTTTGAGCCAGACCGGTTCCGGTCGGCCTGGGATACCGTCACGGGTTTGCAGCGGTCGGGCACAGTGGGCCGCATCGGCAAAATGACCCATTTCGCACGCGCCGACGAGGCACACGACCTGACGCATGCGCAAATTCGCGTGTTTGCCGAGGCTACCCACGGGCTTCCCGGTCCTGACAGCATGTGTAATTCAGCGGCCAGTCTGACGCCGGCCTATTGGTTGTCCTTGCCAGATACTGCCGAACAATGGGTGCGACCCGGTATCTGTTTGTATGGTTCGTCCCCGTTTACGCAGCAGACCAGCGCCGATCTGGAGCTCAAGCCTGGCCAGACGCTGTCGTCCAGGCTGATTAGCGTGCGTTCAATCGGGCCAGGTGAAGGCGTGGGCTATGGGCATATCTTTGTGGCTGAACAGCCCATGCGCATTGGTGTTGTCGCCTGCGGTTACGCTGATGGCTATCCGCGTCATGCACCTACCGGTACTCCGGTCAGTGTGGCCGGGGTACGTACCCGTTTGCTGGGGCGAGTTTCCATGGACATGCTGACGGTCGACCTGGGGCCTGTACCACAGGCCCGGGTCGGCGATGACGTGGTTTTGTGGGGTCAGAATGGCCCGACGGTCGATGAAGTCGCCAGCGCGGCTGGCACAATTGGTTATGAATTACTATGCGCGGTGGCACCACGCGTTCCGAAGTTGGTGGTTTCCTGAAATCAACGTTACGAAGGACGGCTCGTGAAAAACAAATGCGTACTTGTTACCGGGGCAACCCGCGGAATTGGCTGGGCAATCAGTCAGCGTCTTGCCGATATGGGTTGCCATGTTGTGGGCCTGGCGCGCAACACGCAAGACATTGATTTCCCCGGTTACCTGTATGCCTGTGACCTCAGCAATGCGGGTGAAACCGAGGATATTTTGCGCATGATTCGTGAAAAGTATCCGGTTGACGCCATTGTCAACAATGTCGGTGTCATTCGCGATGAGCCTCTGGGTGATGTCGATCTGGCGTCGCTTTATTCGGTGTTTGATCTGAATGTGCGTGTCGCTGTCCAGGTCACGCAAGCGTTTGTGGCGTCCATGAAAACGCGTCGTGAAGGGCGCATTATCAATATCTGTGGCTCCAGTGCCCACGGGTCTGCGAACCAGACCAGTTTTGCCGCCGCCAAGAACGCCCTCATTGCCTGCACCAAAACCTGGGCGCTTGAACTGGCCGAGTATGGCATTACCGTCAACGCGGTTTCGCCCGGTGCGGTTGAAACCCTTACATTCCGCGAACAGCATCCGGTAGGCAGTGACGCAGAAAAGCGCGCGATTGCCTCGGTGCCGTTGCGGCGTCTGGGTCAGCCGGCCGATGTTGCTGCCGCCGTCTTGTTCCTGTTGTCGGCCGAAGCGGGTTTCATCACGGGTCAGGTTCTGGGCGTTGATGGTGGCAGCAGCCTGGCCGGTCGCCAGGTGTAAGCGCAGCCCGGTCATGGCCAAATCAAAAACCAATTTTGTGTGTTCCGACTGCGGCGGTACCAGCCTCAAATGGGAAGGCAAGTGTCCCCATTGCGGGTCCTGGAATACCCTGGTCGAGACGCTTGAAGCGCCTGCGGCATCGCACCGTTATGCGTCGCTGGCCGGGGCCAGTCCGGTGCAGGTGCTGGCCGATATCGAAGCCCGTGAACTGCCGCGCCAGCCATCCGGCATAGCCGAGTTTGACCGGGTTCTGGGCGGTGGCCTCGTACCCGGTGCGGTCATACTCATCGGCGGTGATCCGGGGGTGGGTAAATCGACCTTGCTGCTTCAGGCGATGGCAACGCTGTCACAGCAGGTACCGGTGCTTTATGTCACAGGTGAGGAATCTGCCGAGCAAGTGGCCTTACGGGCTCGCCGGCTTGAACTGAGTACCGGCAAAGTCAGTCTTCTGGCAGAAATCAGGCTCGATGCCATCATGGCGACACTGACGGCACAAAAGCCGGCGGTTGCCGTTATCGACTCCATACAGACGTTGTATTCAGCCGAGTTGTCTGCGGCACCGGGTTCGGTATCGCAAGTGCGAGAATGTGCGGCGCAGCTGACCCGTATGGCCAAGCAAACGGGCATCACACTCGTGTTCATCGGTCACGTTACCAAAGAAGGGGCGCTGGCCGGGCCCCGCGTGCTCGAACACATCGTTGATACCGTGCTCTACTTTGAAGGCGACACCCATTCGTCGTTTCGTTTGGTGAGGGCGTTCAAGAACCGGTTTGGTGCGGTCAATGAACTGGGTGTGTTTGCCATGACTGACCGTGGCCTCAAAGGGGTCAGCAACCCGTCGGCCTTGTTCTTGTCGCAGCACGATCAAAGCGTGGCGGGGTCATGCGTGATGGCCACCCAAGAGGGTACGCGGCCCTTGCTGGTTGAAATCCAGGCCTTGGTTGATACGGCGCACGCGCCCAACCCGCGCCGGATCAGCGTAGGCCTTGAAGGGACGCGTCTGGCCATGCTGCTGGCGGTGCTGCACCGTCACGCCGGGGTAGTGACGCATGACCAGGACGTTTTCGTCAATGCGGTTGGCGGCGTCAAAATCACCGAGCCAGCAGCCGATTTGCCGGTGTTGCTGGCCATTTTGTCATCGTTGCACAATCGTCCGCTGCCGGCGGGTTTGCTGGCCTTTGGCGAGGTGGGTCTGGCCGGCGAGATCCGTCCGGCACCGCGGGGGCAAGAGCGCCTCAAAGAGGCCGCCAAACTCGGGTTCAAGATCGCCCTCATCCCGAAAGCCAATGCACCGCGTCAGCCCATACCGGGTCTTGAGGTCTGGGCCGTTGACCGCATTGACGCCGCCATTGCCCGTCTGCGTGAAAGTGCGTTCTAGTGTGCTGAAAAAGAGGTCGTATGTCCGTTAGAAACCATCAAGGTTCCGCCTGGCGTCTGGGGCTGTCTGCGTTACGACGTGACTGGCGTTCGGGCGAGCTCAACATCCTTTTGCTGGCGTTGGTTATTGCAGTGGTTGCTGTTACCAGTGTTGGTTTTCTGGCAGACCGCGTCAGTCAGGCCCTGACCAGCAATTCGGTCCAGATGCTGGGGGGTGACCTTGCGCTTGAGGCGGATGCCCCAGTGCCTGAACTCTTCATGGCACGCGCACAGGGTGCCGGTCTTGAAACGGCGCTTACGGTGTCTTTCCCGTCCATGGTGGGTACGCAAAGCGGGGTTCGTCTGGCATCGGTCAGGGCGGTGTCCGATGGTTACCCGCTTTACCCGGGTCTGCGGCTTGACGTCGGCGATGGGCAAACACGACTGGCAGATCGGGCACCCGAGCCGGGTACGGTATGGGTTGACCCACAGATCCTGACGCTGCTGTCCGTTGAGCCCGGCGGTGCGCTTGATGTCGGCGACTTGTCCATGAAAATCAGTGGTGTCATTGCCTACGAGCCTGATCGCGGGGTGCGCTTTGTCAATGTGGCGCCCCGTGTCATGATCAACGCTTCCGACCTGGAGGCAACGGGCCTGTTGGGTTTGGGAAGCCGGGCACGTTACGGGATGCTGGTGGCCGGTTCGGGCGATACATTGGCCGGTTATCGCGTCTGGCTTGAGAATGCCCTGACACCGGGCCAGCGTTTGCAGTCCATTGACGATGCCAGCCCCGAAATCCGGGGTTCGCTGCAACGTGCACATCAATTTCTGATGCTTGTGGCTTTGCTGACGGTGATGATTGCTGCGGTGGCGGTGGCTCTTGCCACGCGCCGCTACCAGCTGCGTCACCGGGACGGTATGGCCATTATGCGCTGCCTGGGCGCAGCGCGGCGTCAGCTCCAGTGGGCGCTGCTTGTCGAATTCCTGGTGTTTTCCATCGGGGCTTCGGCACTCGGCGTGCTGCTGGGTTATGCCGTGCATGAAGTGCTGGTTGCTGCTGTCGCCGTGGTGTTCGACACGCCGCTGCCGTCACCTTCGTGGCATCCGGCAGGACAGGGTTTTGTGACCGGGCTATTGCTCTTGCTGGGGTTTGCCCTGGCTCCGCTGGCTGAATTGGGCCGTGTTGCACCGGCGCGTGTGCTGCGCCAGGATTCCGGTACGCCGCTTAAATATCGTGCGACACCCTATGTGCTTGGGTTGGCCGGTTTTTTTGCATTGGCCCTATGGGTGTCCTCCGACGTGATGCTGAGTGCAGTCATTGTCGGTGGCGTTCTTGTGGTGCTGGCCGTATGCAGCCTGTTGGCCTGGCTGGGAGTTGCCGCTCTGGGCTATTTCCGTCAGCAGACCGGAGCACCTTCCGTGTTGCGGTTCGCGCTGGCGGGTATTGCGCGCAGAACGTCCCTGGTGGTTGCCCAGGTGTGCGCCTTGTCTGTCGGGCTGCTGATTCTGCTGTTGCTCAGCATCACCCGCACCGACCTGTTGCAAGGCTGGCAAAATGCCTTGCCTGATGACGCACCCAATACGTTCCTGATCAATATTCAGCCCGGTCAGCGCGACGCCGTCCAGGCTCGCCTGAAGTCGGCAGGTATTGTCCTTGATGCGCCAGCGCCCATGGTGCGGGGGCGGTTGGTCACGATCAATCGCCAGCCGGTCGATTCGCGCAGTTACAGCAGCCCGCGTGCGCAACGCATGATTGACCGCGAATTCAACTTGTCCTGGCGTGCCGATCTCCCGCAAAGCAATCGGGTGGTCGCCGGTCGCTGGCTTGACGTCACTGCCCCTGAGGTTTCACTGGAGTCCGGGGTTGCCGATACGCTGGGCGTCGGTTTGGGCGATGAACTGGGGTTTGACATTGCCGGCGAGCAGGTGGTTGTTCGGGTAAGCAGTTTGCGGTCGGTCAAGTGGGACTCCTTCGATGTCAATTTTTTTGCCTTGATGTCGCCCGGGGTACTTGATAATGCCCCGACGTCTTATCTGACGGCGTTTTATTTGCCTCCTGATAAATCGGGCCTGGTCCAGGATCTGGTCCACCAGTTTCCCAACCTGACAGTTTTTGATGTGGGTGCCATGCTGACACAGCTCAAGTTCATTCTTGATCAGGTGGTCAAAGCCGTTCAGACGCTCTTTGTGTTCACCATTGCGGCGGGTGTTCTGGTGCTTGCGGCTGCGTTTTTCTCAACCCGCGACGAGCGCATGCGTGAAGTGGCCATTTTGCGCATGCTGGGTGCGAACTCACGACAGTTGTCGGTGGCCATGGCCGTCGAGCTTGTCCTGATTGGCGGGTTGTCTGGTTTGCTGGCCAGTTTCGGTGCCGTCGCCATCGCCTGGGTACTGGCCGAATGGGTCATCGAGATCAGTTTTACCTGGCCGCTCTGGCCCTGGCTGGTGGGTAGCATGGCAGGTATTCTGGCGGCGCTGCTGGCGGGTAATCTGGCGTTGCGGGGTATCCTGAAAACGCCGCCGTTGTTGTCCCTGCGGACAATGTCCTGAGCTGTTTGCTTCTCGTCGCCATGTCCTTATCGTCGCCATCCAATAGCCTGAACGCACCCGACTGGGTCGATATCCCGATCGATGCCGGCGGGTTGCGCCTGGCTGCCCGACTGGCAACCCGGGCCCGAAATGAAAGCCCGGCGCTGTGGTTTGACCCGGCTCAGGCATTATTGCAGGCAGTACCGGTGCAGGTCGGTGGGCGTCAGGCCGCCTGGTTTGTGCAGGGGCCTTGGGAAAGTGCAGTGCTTCGCCATTATCGCCGTGGCGGCCTGGTAGCCCGTATCAGCCAGCAACATTATCTGTGGCAAGGGGTTGAACGCACCCGCTCCTTTGCAGAATTTGCATTGCTCGATCGCATGGTGCGCCAGGGGTTGCCGGTACCCGAGCCTTTGGGGGCGGCGTGGTGGCGTGCGGGCATGGTGTATCGGGCGGCTATTGTGGTGGCGCGCATCCACGGGGCCACCACGCTGGCCCGGTCACTGGATGTCGCCGACCCGATTCGCGTGGCCGCTGCCATTTTGCGCGTGCACGACGCCAATGTCTGGCATGCTGATCTGAATGCCTTTAATATTCTGCTCGATCCGGCCGGTCGGGTCTGGCTGATTGACTTTGATCGCGGGCGTGTGTGTCGCATGACGACAGCCCGACGTCGGGCAAATCTGGTGCGGCTGTATCGTTCATTAGGCAAGCAGGGTGCGTTGGGCCAGTCTTTTGCACACGCTCTTGATGTGGCGTACCGGCAGCTGTCTGCCACCTGAAAACAGCGGGTTCTGCGGTTAAAAAGGCGCTATCATCACGCCTTTCCTGAAAATTCTTGTCAAGGTTTGTCGGTCATGATCTCTCGTCTGGTCGCTAAAATCATGCTGTTGGCCGGGGCGGCGCTGCTTGTAATGCCCGTGCAGGCGCAGGTGTTGAACGTTTATAACTGGGCTGAATATACGGCACCCGATACGCTTCCGGGTTTTGAACGCGAGACCGGTATCCGCATCCGATACGATGTTTACGACAGCAACGATACCTTGCAGGCCAAGCTTCTGACAGGCAAGTCGGGCTACGACATTGTTGTGCCTTCCACTCACTACGCCGCGCGCCAGATCGAGGCGGGGTTGTTCCAGAAACTCGATAAATCGAAACTGCCCAATCTGAAACACCTTGACCCGGACCTCATGGCCCTGGTCGCTGCGGTAGACCCGGGTAACCAGTATCTGGTGCCCTGGGGTTATGGCACCAATGGTCTCGGTTTCAATGTGACCAAGGTGCGTGAAATTCTCGGCCCCGATGCCCCGTTGAACAGTTGGGATATTCTGTTCAAGCCCGAATACGCGCAGAAATTGCGAAGCTGTGGCATTTCCATTCTTGACGAGGCCGCGCAGGTGTTTCCGGCGGTACTCAATTACCTTGGCAAAGACCCCAACAGCCACAGTACGGAAGACTACGCGGCCGCGCTCGAGGTCCTCAAGCAGATCCGTCCTTACATTCGTCAGTTCAGTTCGTCGGGTTATATCGATGAGCTGGCCTCGGGTGACTTGTGCATGGTGTATGGTTTTTCGGGCGACATCATGATTGCCCGTTCGCGTGCCAAAGAGGCGGGTAAACCTTTCGAGATCGATTACGTCATTCCCGAGGGCGGTGCGCCGGCCTGGTTTGACACCATGGCGATACCGGCCGACGCCCGTAATGTTGATGAAGCCCACGCTTTTATCAATTACATTGAAACGCCGCAAGTGCATGCCGCCATCACCAATGAAATGTTCTACCCGAATGCGAACAAGTCGGCGCGTGACTTTGTGGTCGAAGAAGTGGCCAGCAATCCCATGATTTATCCGCCACCCGAGGTGGCGCGTTCGTTGTTCGTGATCAAATCCCAGCCCCTTGTTGCAAAGCGCATCCAGACGCGGATGTGGGCAGCGCTGAAATCAGGCCGTTAAACCATGACAGATAATCGCAGTGCAGGCAGCACCTGGTCGGCCGATGCCGACGAATTCGTTCGTGTCGAGGACGTCGTCAAGATTTTTGGCGATACGGTTGCCGTTCAGTCGGTCAACCTGTCCGTGCGACGCGGTGAAATCTTCGCCCTGCTGGGCAGTTCCGGTTGTGGCAAGTCAACGTTGTTGCGCATGCTGGCCGGTTTTGAGCAACCGACCTCAGGCCGTATCTACCTGGACAACGAAGACATCACCGCCTTGCCTCCTTATCGCCGTCCGGTGAACATGATGTTCCAGTCGTATGCGCTGTTTCCGCACATGACGATTGAAGCCAACGTGGCGTTCGGGCTCAAGCAGGAAGGGGTGCCGCGCAACGAAATCCACGAACGGGTTTTCGAAGCACTCGATCTGGTGCAGATGGCGGCGTATTCGCGTCGCAAGCCGCATCAGTTATCGGGCGGGCAGCAACAGCGTGTGGCGCTGGCTCGCAGCCTGGTCAAGCGGCCCAAGTTGTTGCTGCTTGACGAACCCATGTCGGCACTCGACAAGCAAATCCGCCATAAAACCCAGGTCGAGCTGGTGAAGATCCTGGAGCAGGTAGGGGTCACGTGCATCATGGTGACCCATGACCAGGAAGAATCTATGACCATGGCGGATCGTCTGGCGGTCATGACCGAGGGGCAGATCATTCAGTGCGGCACACCGCAAGACGTTTACACCTTTCCGAATTCGCGCTTTGTGGCCGGGTTCATCGGTTCGACCAACCTGTTTGACGGCCGCATCACGGTCGATGAGCCCGATCACATCGTGATAGAAAGCGATCAGCTCAGTCGCCCCTTGTTCGTTTCGCATGGGGTCAGTGAGCCCCTCGGTATGGATGTTCACGTCTCGATCAGGCCGGAACATATCCGCGTGCTGCGTGAGCAGCCGCTGGTCGAGGGTAACTGGGCGCACGGGATCGTCAGCCATGTGGCCTGGATGGGCAGTTATGTGCGTTATCAGGTTCGCCTTGATTCCGGTTTCATGCTTGAGGCCAATGTGCCCCTGATGGTACAGGACCCGGCCACAGCGCCGGCCGTTGAAGACGAGGTCTATGTCAGCTGGGCGGCCGATAGTGCAACGGTGCTGCCGTCATGAAGCCAATGCCAGCCTGGTCTCGTCGCCTGTTATCGCGGCGTCTTGCGATTTTGCCGCCCTTTCTCTGGATGGCGCTGTTCTTGCTTGTGCCGTTTTTGCTGGTATTCAAGATCAGTTTTGCCGATCTGCGTTTTGGCATTCCCCCGTACACACCGCTGGCCCAGCTGGAAGACTACACCCTGAAGCTGGGGCTTCACCTGAACGCCTATTACCTGCTGTTTACCGACAGCCTGTACATTGCGACCTACCTGAATTCCATCAAGGTGGCGGCGATCACCACGCTATGCTGTGCCCTGATCGGCTACCCGATGGCCTATTACATCGCGCAATCCAGCCCCCGGGCCCGTAATCTGTTGCTGTTGGCTGTCGTGCTGCCGTTCTGGACGTCATTGCTGTTGCGGGTCTACGCCTGGGTGGGTATTTTGCGTAACGACGGGCTGCTGAACAATTTCCTGTTGTGGCTGGGTGTCATCGATACGCCGCTGGAAATCTACCGCACTGATCTGGCGGTCTACATTGGGTTGGTTTACGCCTATCTGCCGTTTTTCATCCTGCCGCTTTATGCCAATCTGGTCAAACTCGATCGTCGCCTGCTTGAAGCGGCTTACGACCTGGGTGCTCGTCCTTTTACGGCGTTCTTCAAGGTGACGCTACCGTTGTCGCTGCCGGGCGTGATTGCCGGCGGCATGCTGGTGTTCATCCCTACGGTGGGTGAGTATGTCATTCCGGAAATGCTGGGCGGGGCCGATACGCTGATGATGGGCCGCATCATGTGGACCGAATTTTTCAACAATACCGATTGGCCGATGGCCGCCGCCGTTACGGTGGTTATGGTGGCCATTTTGCTGGTGCCGCTGGTCATTTTTCAGCGTAACCAGCTTGAGCAAATGAATGCCGGTAAAGGGGGTGGTGATGCAGCCTGACCGTACGTTGAAGGCCATTGCGCTGACGCTGGGGTATGCGTTCCTGTATGTGCCTATCGCCTGCCTGATGGTTTTTTCGTTCAACGACTCCGCCCTCATGACCTCCTGGTCAGGGTTTTCATTTCGTTGGTATCTGGAATTGTTCAATGATCGCGCTTTGCTCAGCGCGGCGTTTCTTTCATTAAAAATCGCTGCGCTTACCGCAACAGCCGCCGTCATTATCGGCACGTGGGCAGGGTATGTGCTGGCGCGCATGGGCCGATTCAGGGGGTTCACCTTGTATATCGGCATGCTCAGCGCACCGTTGGTCATTCCCGAAGTGGTGCTGGGTATTTCCTTGTTATTGCTGTTTGTTGAAATGGGCCAGTGGCTGGGTTGGCCAGAAGGAACCGGCATGTTCACCATCTGGGTCGGACATGTCACCTTGTGTGTCGCGTATGTGGCCATTGTCATTCAGTCGCGTATTCGTGATCTTGATCGCTCACTGGAAGAAGCCGCCCTCGATCTGGGGGCCAGCCCGGCCCGGGTATTTTTCCTGATCACGGTTCCGCTGATCGCCCCGGCCCTGTTGGCCGCGTGGTTGCTGGCGTTCACCCTTTCTCTCGATGATGTGGTGATTGCGTCGTTCTTGTCGGGGCCGGGCTATACCACCTTGCCGCTCGAGGTGTTTTCGCGGGTGCGCCTGGGGCTCAAACCTGAAATCAATGCACTGGCGACCCTGTTTATTCTGGTTGTTGGTATTTTTGTCATTGTTGCCAATCGGCTGCAATGGCGCGGAGAAGCAAAATGACACAAGCCTTAACGCTGTACGGCCTGAAACGTTGCAGCACGTGCGTCAAGGCGCAGGCCTGGCTGGGCCAGAATGG
>JAAYID010000290.1 GCA_012744285.1 Alcaligenaceae bacterium | reverse complement strand
TGAGAATTCGGGTTTTATCGGATCCGGCACTGGCCAGAAGACGGTCAATTGCCGCCAGAACTTCGGCGGTCTGACCTTCAATATCTTTGGTTGAGTCGGTGGGAACCTGGCCAGCCAGATAAACCACACCGTTATGTACGGCTACCTCGGAAAGACGCTTGCCCATTTCAAGGCGCTTGATATCGCTCATGTTGACCTCGTTGCTTGTGTTGAAAGACTGATCTTGACTCTATCGAAAGACGGTTTAATGACACGGAACCTGACACACTTCGGCGAATCTGAACCGGTGGAACAGCTGGATCACGCGGGCGGCAGCTGAAACACCTGGCGCAAATACGCCAGATACGCCGTGTCGTCGCACATTGTTTTTTGCGGGGAATCGGATACCTTGGCCACTGGCTGCCCATTGCAACGCACCATCTTCATGACAATCTGCAAGGGTTCATGCCCCAGATCGTTGGTAAGGTTGGTACCAATACCGAACGATACCTTGCAACGACCGGCAAAACGACGGGCCAGCTCGATGGCGCGAGGAATCGTCAGGGCATCGGAAAAAATCAGGGTTTTGGTACGGGGGTCGGTACGATTGGCCTTGTAGTGCTCAAGCATGCGCTCACCCCAGATGAACGGATCACCGGAATCATGGCGGGCACCATCAAACAGCTTGCAAAAGTACATGTCGAAATCGCGCAGGAAGGCATCCATGCCGTACACGTCGGACAAGGCAATACCCAGGTCACCCCGATACTCTTTGGCCCAGACCTCGAGTGCAAACACCTGCGAATCGCGCAACCGGGGCCCCAGAGCCTGGCACGCCTGCAAGTACTCGTGGGCCATCGTCCCCAGGGGCAACACACCATGGTTCATCGCCATCATGACATTGCTGGTGCCCGCAAAATGGACACCCATCTGGGCCTTCATGGTGCGTACCACTTCATCGTGCCACTGCTTGGAAAAGCGCCGGCGCGTACCGTATTCGGCCACGCGAAAATCGGCCAGCGCAGGGTCGTCGGTGACCAGCTGCATTTTCTGCTGAAGACGCTGACGCCCTTCCGTCCAGGCAGGCTCGGTGCAGGTATTGCGAAAATACACCTCGTTGACGATAGCAAGCACCGGAATTTCAAACAAAATCGTGTGCAGCCATGGGCCTTTCACTGAAATGGATATTTCACCATCAGCCTCACCCAGCCCCACTTGAATACACTTTTCCGGCAGATGAAACAACCCCAGGAAATCAATGAAATCACTTTTCATGAAGCGCAAGCTACGCAGGTACTCGAGCTCTTCTTCAGTGAACTTGAGCTGGCACAAGTCGTGGATTTCAGACCTGATCTCGTCCAGGTAAGGCGAAAGGTTAACGTTTGGCGTACGGCACTTGTAGCGATACTCGACCTGGGCTGCCGGGAACTGGTGCAGCACCACCTGCATCATGGTGAACTTGTACAGGTCGGTGTCGAGCAAAGAGGTAATAATCATTCGAACGAGAGGACGCAAATGCGGTCAGGGCAGACCCTGCCCGGAATTAGAGTGTGTACCCAATTTTTATTGAGTAAAATGGTGACAGTGAAACTCTTGCCACCCACCCAGGCAAGTGTGCATTGTAATGTTTAACGCTGCTCGGGTTCATTTCGAGCGTTCAACTATTGCAATGTTTACTTTCCGGAGCGTCTCATGACCCACGTTGTTACCGAAAACTGCATCAAGTGCAAGTACACCGACTGTGTCGATGTCTGCCCCGTCGACTGTTTTCGCGAAGGCCCCAACTTTCTGGTAATTGACCCCGACGAGTGCATCGACTGCGCCGTCTGTGTGCCCGAATGCCCGGCCAACGCCATTTTTGCCGAAGAAGATCTGCCTGCCGACCAGGTTCGTTTCATTGCCATCAACGCCGAACTGACACCGGTATTCGGGTCAATCAGCCGCTCCAAAGAAAGCCTGCCCGATGCCGACCAATGGAATGGCGTGGCCGACAAAGAAAAGTATCTGCAGCGTTAACGCATGACCGACAGCAAGTACGTCAAGGAAACCGTCCTGGGCACCCGTGAATGGGTGCCCGGAAAACTGTTTTCCATCACGGTCAGTCGCCCTGAACACTTCGAATTCAAGGCCGGGCAATTTGCACGCCTTGGGCTTGCCGCACCCGACCAGCCGAATGCTGAACCCTCGGTATGGCGTGCCTACTCGCTGGTCAATGCCCCGCAGCAATCGCCACTCGAGTTCTACGCCATTGTGGTTCCCGACGGTGAATTCAGCCCGCGCCTGGCTCAACTGAAAGCCGGTGATGCTGTTTACATTGATCGCACGCTGTTCGGCTTCCTGACCATTGACCGGTTTGAGCCCGGCGGCACACTGTGGCTGATCGCCACCGGAACCGGTTTATCGGCCTACCTGTCCATGTTGCACGACCCCACCACCTGGTCAGCTTTCGATCACATCATTCTGGTACACGGTGTGCGTACCTGTGCCGAACTGGCCTACGCCGACCAGATCGCACACTGGCAGGGCTGCGCAGGAACTGCGCCGTTCAACGCGCAGTTCACCTACCTGCCGATCCCGACACAAGAATCACTGCCCGACACCCCCAGGGCCCGTATCACGACCCTGATTGAAAACGGTCAGCTTGAAACCCTGGCCAACGCTCCACTTGATCCAGCCACCCACAAAATCATGCTCTGTGGCAATCCAGCCATGGTGACCGATGCCCGCAACCTGCTCAAGACCAAAGGTTTTGTCGCCGGCCGACGCGGTGTGCCGGGTAACCTGGCTGTCGAAAACTACTGGTAGGAGACCATCTTGCTTTATGACTTTCACGAATTTCAACGCGCCTTCCTGAACCCCCTGGCCTATTTCACCGGCCAAAGTTCCCAGCTGTTCTCACACCCTTACAGCCCGCTGGCCTACACGCCGGTATCACGGCAGATTGCAGCCAGCTACTCGCTGGTCCATCGGCTGGGCAAAGAATACGAAAAGCCGCAATGGGGTCTGACAAGCACAGAAATCAACGGCCAAACCGTAGCGGTGCGCGACGAAACCGCATTTGAAAAGCCGTTCTGCAAACTGGTGAATTTCAAACGCGACGTACCGGCAGATACCCAAGACCCCGTCGTGCTTCTGGTCGCGCCCTTGTCGGGCCATCACGCCACACTGCAGCGGGATACCGTAAAGGCCTTGCTGCCCAACCACAACGTTTACATTACCGACTGGGTCGACGCCCGCATGGTGTCTCTGCGCCACGGGCCGTTCCACCTGAACGACTACATTGCGTACGTGCGTGAGTTTCTCGAATTTCTTGGCCCTGACACTCATGTCGTATCGGTGTGCCAGCCCACTGTCCCGGTCCTGGCCGCTGTTTCGCTGATGGCCGCCGAAAACGCACCCTGTCTACCCAAAACCATGACGCTCATGGGTGGCCCCATCGACACCCGTGAATCGCCCACCCAGGTCAATGAACTGGCCGTAAAAAAATCACACCGCTGGTTCGCCGACAATCTGATCCATCGGGTACCGGCCAAATACCCCGGGTTTGGCCGCAAGGTTTACCCCGGCTTTTTGCAGCATAGCGGCTTCATTGCCATGAATCCCGACCGTCATGCACAGTCGCATTACGACTATTACCTGAACCTGATCAAGGGCGACAATAGCGACGCTGCAGCACACCAGCGTTTCTACGACGAATACAACGCGGTGCTCGATATGCCCGCCGAGTTCTACCTTGACACCATTGACGTGGTCTTCCAGCGCCAATTGCTGCCCAGGGGCGAATGGGAAGTCGACGGCAAACGGGTAGACCCGTCCGCAATCACCGGTATCGCCCTGTTCACCATCGAGGGTGAACTCGATGACATTTCCGGCCTGGGCCAAACCCGCGCAGCCCAAACCCTGTGCAAGAACATCCCCGAGTCGCACAAACAGCACTACACAGCACCAGGCTGCGGTCACTATGGTATTTTCTCTGGCCGTCGCTGGCGCGAAACCATTGCCCCTCAGCTGGCTGAATTCTTCCGCAAGTACGCCTGACCCTGCCATGACCGCCAAGGCTACCGCCGACCAGATCGATGCCCTTTTGCCACAAACGCAATGTACGCAATGTGGCTACGAGGGCTGCCGGCCCTATGCCGAAGCCATCGCAAGCAACAACGAAGCAATCAATCGCTGCCCGCCAGGCGGGCAGTCCGGCGTGCAGGCACTGGCAACCCTGCTGCAATTGCCGGAAATTCCCCTTGACCCCGAATGCGGGGAGCCGGCACCGCTGGTTCTGGCCGTCATTGACGAAATGCACTGCATAGGCTGCACCCTTTGCATCCAGGCCTGTCCGGTCGATGCCATTGTGGGTGCCAACAAAAAAATGCATACCGTCGTACCCGACCTTTGTACCGGGTGCAAACTTTGCTTGCCGCCCTGCCCGGTCGATTGCATCAGCCTGCATCCGGCAGGCTACGACTGGACACCTGCAC
>JAAYID010000289.1 GCA_012744285.1 Alcaligenaceae bacterium | reverse complement strand
GGTTACAACAGCCCAGTGGGCCTGCTGCTCCCCGATTCGCTATCGAGTGCACTGGTGTTTCGGCTGGCAGGAATTGCCTGTGCCGGCTATCGGGACGATGGGCGCAGCCTGCTCTTGCGCTGGCCGATCAACAAGCCCCGGCCACGACCCCATGCGGTCGAGTCCTGGTACGGGCTGACACGAACCGCAATCATGCAATGGCGCTTCGGCCAACCGGCCATGCCGGCTCCGCCTTCACTGTCTTTGCCGCTGAGACCCGAAGCACGTCAACAGGCGCTCAACGCTCTTGACGAAGCCGGGCTTACCGGTCGATCTTTTGTATTGATTGCGCCCACAGCAACCGGACTGCACAAAGGCCAGATCAAGGTGTGGCCACATTTTGCGGCCCTGACGCAACGTTTGCAGGCCACCGGGCTAACGGTCGTGATGTGCCCGCCGCCGAATGAACGCGAAGCGGCGCTAGCCAATGCACCGGACGCCATCTGCCTGCCCGCGATGCCACTGGATGCGTTCGTGGCATTGACTCAAACCGCCTCTCTGGTGATCTGCAATGACTCCGGAGTTTCCCATCTGGCGGCTGCGGGTGATGCGCTTCAAATCACATTGTTTGGCGTGACCGATCGCGAACGAACCGGACCGTGGTCGGAGCGCGCCATTTGTCTGGGCGAAATGGGCCGCTGGCCCGAACTGGACAACGTAGCCGAAAAAGCGATATCGTTGGCCGCTCAATGATGATTTCAAATTTCCTGGCCAACCTGATCATTCCGCTGAACCTGTGCATCACCTTGCTGGTGCTGGGTGGCTTGTCTTATGTCATCCGGTGGCGCAAAACCGCATTCGGGTTGGCCGCATTCGCCCTGGTATGGGGGATGTTCTGGTCATTGCCCGCCTCCTCGTTGTGGGCCGGTGGCCGGCTTGAGCAACGCTACGCCTGGCAACCGCCCGAGAGCCTGCCCAAGGCCGATGCTATTGTCGTTTTAGGTGGGCATACGGCAGGCGGGCGACCGAACTGGTTTGAACCCTACACCAAAGAAACTGCGATTACCCGATCCGAGGCTGCCGCCATGCTGTACAAAGCGGGGCTCGCACCGTTCGTCATCGTCTCCGGTGCTGCGCTGGATGGCGGCGTCCCTGAAGCACAAGTCATGGCCAATACCCTGATACGTGAAGGGGTCCCTGAAAATGCCATCATTGCAGAAGAGCATAGCCTGACCACGCGTGAAAATGGTGTCTACACCAAAGACATCATGAAAACGCTGGGGTTTGAACACGCCCTTCTGGTGACCTCCGCGCTTCATATGCCTCGCGCCATGGGCGTCTTTCAGGAACTGGGGGTCAATGTAACCGCCGCCCCCTGGAAGCCCCAGATCGTGGTGCCACAACGACCCGATTTTGATTTCTGGCTGCCAGACCAAAGGGCCTTCACGGCGGCTCGCTCAATCATCAAAGAATATGCCGGCATTCTGGTGTACTGGCTGCGAGGGTGGCTGTAATGGGAATAGCCTGTCGCCCCGGCTGTGCGGCCTGCTGCATTGCACCGTCAATTTCCAGCGCCATTCCGGGCATGCCGAACGGCAAACCAGCGGGAGTGGCCTGTATCCAGCTGGATAGCGATTTGCGCTGCAAGATTTTCGGGCACCCGGAGCGTCCCGACGTGTGCGAATCGTTACAACCGGCGGCAGATTTGTGCGGCGACAATCGCGAACAGGCACTGCGCTGGCTGGGCTACCTTGAAGATCAAACCCGGCCCTGACGGTGACCCACTAACGCCAGGCCCGCCATAGCCGCTCAGGTGCGCTCTGAAAGCACCTGCCGGTAGAGTTCCGTATAGCGCAAGGCCACTTCTGCCCAGCCGTGCCTGTTGACAACCGCGGCTGCACCACGCACCAACGCCTCACGATACGCCTGGTCAGCGTCTATACGGGCAATCGAGCCAGCCAGCTCCTGATCGTTTTCAGGATGGCTGAGCAACACGGCTTCAGTATCCCCCTGCACATATTGGGCAAAACCGCACCAGGGCGACGGGCTGAGAATGACAGGCAACCCATAGGACATGGCTTCAAGTGGTGCCATGCCAAAACTATCGTTCAAGGTAGGATGCACATAAATATCGGCGCATGCGTAATACGGCCCGACATTTGATGTTTCATCAAGCACCTGAACCCGATGGGCCACCCCGGCAGCTTCTCGACGCACAAAATCACGCACCTGGGCATTACCGCCCACCACCAGAAGCTTGGCCCGCTCGGGCAAATGCGCAAGCGCCCGCAATACGGTTGGCAGGCCTTTACGCAACGGGTTTCGGGCTACCAGCAAACAGACAAGATCAGTATCTGACCACCCCAATGCCTGCCGCTGAGCGGCTGCCTGCGCCAGATCGGAGACGGGTGCCGGAGTGACCCCCGGAGGAATGACCGGAAATGTCTGCCCTTCCCCGTACGCCTTGCTCAACTGATCGGCAATCAGCCCCGACACGGCAACAACGCGATGCCCGGCTCGGGGACTCACCCGTCGCGATTCAAGCTGCAGATAGGTCTGCACACGCGGGCTGACGTACGATAATGCCCGTTTCAACCACCCCATGGGCTTGACACGCCAGTTGTAACGCACCGGCGTGACATGGATGACCTCAATGTCACCGCACCAACCGTTCATGTGCGAATGCACAATATCGAACCCCTCACGGGTAAGACGTCGGGCATGTATTGCAAACAGCAATACCCGCATCCAGCTGGACAAACCCTTACGCGTCTTGATGGGCACGAAAGGCAGGTGAAGATCGCAACCGGGATCGTACTCACGCGCAAATACGGTCACGTCATGCTGACGCGACAGTTCGCGCATGAGTTCGACACCATACGCTTCGGCGCCCCCAAAACGACCACCGAAACGGTCAACGACAAACGCAATTTTCAAGGCGCGATCAGTCACGGCGACGTTTGTCTTCAAGGCGGGTCAGGCATTTTTGCAGGAACCGCACAATATTGGTGGAACGCGCAACCGTAACGCGCGGCAACCCGAACAGGCTGTCGTCGGAGCGTACCAGCCCGCGCACCGTCGTCGTGGCGTTGGTGTAACCGGCCTTTTCGGCCATAGCTCGCACTTCGGGCGTTTCATCGCCATAAGGGTAACAAAATGCACTGACTTCAAAACCCAGCAGGCGTTCCAGCTCGAGTTTGGACTGACGCACTTGCTGCCACGCAATTTCAGGAGACACCGCAGGCAAGTGGATGTGATCCAGGGTATGAGAACCGACCTCTTGACCCGCAGCGGCCCATCGCTTCATTTCTTCCAGTGACATCAGGTCGGAATGCGGAATCCCTTTCTCGTAATCCCAGACGTTACCGCCGTCGAGCTGGTGCACCACAAAATAATTGGTGGACGTGAAACCGTAGTAATTGAGAACCGGCAAGGCATTTTGCAAAACGTTGCGATAGCCGTCATCAAAGGTAATGCCAAAGACCTTGCCCTTGGCATGCCCGGCCAGATACGGCATGAGGTCGCGCATCGACAGGCCCCGGTAGCCAAAGCGACTCATCCAGGCCATTTGCCGGGTAAAGTCCTTGGGGTGAACCGTCAGGCCACGATAGGGCGTGCCTTTGGGAGCGGGCTCACCAATCTGGTGATACATCAGAACAGGGATCATAAATTCGCAGGGACAAAAGCTGTTGGGTCAAGGCAGGACGAATATACCGCACGCGTGTCAGCACAGAAACGGTCGAGGGCGAATTCGGCCTCGCTATACTGCCGGGCTTGCGCCCCCATGGCCGGCACGCAACCGGCATTATCGAGGATGGACTGAACGCACGCCCTGATGGCCTGGATATTTGCTGCGGGAACGACCCAGCCCGTTTGGCCGGGCAAAACGTTTTCCGGAAGGCCTCCAGCGTCGGACACCAGCGTAGGCAACCCCAGGGCCAGGGTCTCGCGGCAGGCAAACGACAAGGCCTCGCGGTACGACAATACAAACCCGACATCGCAGGCCGCAAGAATATCGCGGACATCCGTTACCAAGCCGGGAAAAATCACGCTGGACCCCATGCCCAGGGCATCGACCTGGGCCTGGCGCTCGGGCTTGGGCGGATCACCGGCCACGACAATACGGACGCGGCGGCGAAAATCGTCGGGCAGCCCGGCAACCGCACGCACCAGGTCCAGCCAACCTTTCTCAAGGTCGGTTCCGCCTGAGCTGCCAAACACCAGCAGACCATCCGCCGCGTCACCCAGCAACCGGGTTCGAAGCTGCCGTTTTTCAGCAGACGAAACTGGCTTGAAATGCGACAAATCAATACCATGACGAATGACATGGGTGGGCAATGCCGCATAGGGCGACCGGGCCAGCATGCGACGCACAAAATCGCTGACTGCAATAACAGCATCTGTGCCATACCGCGCCCTCAGCCGGTGACCGAAACTGGAAATACCATGATCATTGTGCTTGGTCCAAACCACCTTGGGACGGCGGGAAAGCCCCGCCAGGGCCAGCATGACATGCCGGTGGTCGGCAGACGCATTGACATGGATCACATCGAATTTCTCACGTTTGATCAGTTGCCGCAGCTGCAACACTTCGCGGATCATCGGACCAATGCGCGAGGTGAAGCACATATCGTAGGTTGTGACGTTCGCAAAGTCCCGGGCCTGCCGGAACAAACGACTGGTACCCGGGGTAGCTACGCTGAGGTTGTCGGTTGCCGCCAGACCGCGCAATAGATTGACGATATACGTCACATGGCCACCACCGTTGCGGTGATGGAAATTGGTGAACAGGATCTTCATGGGCATGCTGCCTGGTTCATCGAGCGTCTACCTGGCTCATGGGCGTTCCGCCTGTCCGGCCGTATCAGCGCCGGATGCGGTCGTTTTGGCACGCTTGTTCAAAAACCACAACTTGGCATACCGGAAAAAGCTGCCGGCAGCCGCCGTTACCGCCAGAATGAAGCCTTCCTTGCCATCAAGAAACCCGCGACGGATCAGATAAATGCGTACAAATGTCCAGAACGAATGGCCCACAATACCTGGCAAGCTGGTTGTTTTACCGCGTTGATGCATCATGACGGCCGCATCAGTTGAGTAGCGATTGACCTTGGTGATCAGGGCTTCGTAATCGGCATAGGGGTAATGCAAAAAGTGCCCCTCAAGAACCGCCGGGTCAGTTTGCGCGACCACTTTCTCATGGACCGCTACATCAGTAAACCGGGCCGTTCCCTTCCTGAACAAGCGCACCACATAGTCGGGCCACCAGCCGCTGTGGCGGATCCAGCGCCCGCAAAAGCTGGACAGGCGCGCAATTTTGTAAGCATCGGGCGCCGGCGTACCGGCCGGCAGACCTGATGGGGTGACCACGGCCTGGATCGCACAGGCCAGCTCGGGGGTGACCCGTTCATCGGCATCTATGGATAGCACCCAGTCACCGGTTGCCAGATCAAGGGCACGGTTTTTTTGGGGCCCGAAACCGGGCCAATCGGTGCTGTGATGCACCCGGGCACCCAGATCGGCGGCAATGTCGCAGGTACGATCCGTACTGCCCGAGTCAAGCACGATGATTTCATCGGCAAATGCCACTGAAGCCAGACAGTCAGCGATGTGGTTCTCTTCGTTTTTGGTGATGATGATGACGGACAGCATCAGACTTGTCTCCGCGCGCGTTTCCACAGCTTCCAGCGATTAAACAGTGGACCAACGACAGGATTGCCTGCAATCATCACGCGACGACCCACCGAAGCACCGTGCGTATTACGCACAGCGAAACGGTAAATGTGTTCGGGGTCGGCGCCGGGCTGATTCATGCCAAAGGCATGGGTGGTGTACAAATACTTGAACCCGGCGTCAACGGCAATGCGCTGGTAATCGACGTCAAAATAACCCTGTGGCCAGCATAAATGGTCAGATACCTGACCCAGCCGGGTTTGCAAGGTTGCACGTGAATCGCTCAGTTCGATAACCATGTGCGCGTTTTTGTTAACGGCGTCGGTCTTGTCCCAGCGGGTATGCGTGTGGGTATGGCTGTGGAATTCGCAGACGCCGCCCTCAAGCATGCGGCCAATTTCACTCCAACGCAGGGCAACGTCATCAAAATCACCCTGGTCAACGCGCTGCATGCAGGTGGCGTGATCCGGTGCATCGGGCTTATCCGCACCCTGCAAAGGGCGCGCCGGCCCGTCCTGATTCCAGGAAGTGACCAGAAAAATCATGGCCGTGAAACCATATTTTTTCAGCAACGGCCAGGCATACAGGTAGTTATCGAGGTAACCGTCATCAAAGGTAATGAGCACTGATTTCGCAGGTGCAGCTTCACCGTTCAGATGTGCCGCAAACTGGTCACTGGTCAGTGATCGGTAACCATTCGCCTTGAGCCACTGCAGTTGGCTTTCAAAGTTTTCCGGCGTGGCATTGATGGCACCGCCCGCAGGGGTGACGTGGTGGTACATCAGAACGGGAACCGCACGTTGCGTGTTCATGCGCGATCCTCCAGCCAACGGCCATAGCATGCCTCGGTGTCGCGCACCAGCCGCTCGACGCTGAAGCGCCCTTGGGTGCGTACCAGATCAAAGCCGGCCTGCCCCATGCGCAGCCGCAACGCGGGGTCATCAACCAGGGTCTTGAGTGCCTGCACAAGCGCCTGATGATCGTGCACGGGCACCAGCAACCCGGTCTGCCCAACCTGCATCATTTCAGACACACCGCCAACATCGGTGCCAATAACGGGCAAGCCTGCCGCAGCCGCTTCAACAAAAACCGTACCGGAGGCTTCCTGTTCAGTCGCCAGGGCAAACAGATCGAAGCCTGCCAGCAAATTGGGTACGTCCTTGCGGGTGCCCATCAGATGCACCCGACGCTCCAGGCCTTTATTGGCCACGTAAGCCTGCACCTCTTCAAAGGTTGGCGAGCCGCCTCCGACAAAAACCAGATGCAGGTTGGGTCGTTCACGGATGAGTGGTTCAATGGCATCAACCAGCGCGCGGTGACCTTTCTTGGCGCGCATTACTGCTACACAGCCCACCACAATATCGTTGCGGGCCAGTTTGAGCTCATCACGCAGGGTCGAATGCGCAACCGGTTCAGACAACTGAATAGGTGAGTACACCACGGCCACATTGGCGGGCGGCACGCCTTTTTCGAGCAACAGGCTACGCACGTGTTCACTGACGGTTACCACACGGTGTGGCAAGATCGTATACGACCAAAGTGAACCAATTTTATTGGCCAGATGACGTGTACGGACAATCAGCGGCACACCGGCAATTCGCCCGGCCATGGCCGCAATCACGGTGTCACGCCGGCTATGCGTGTTGACCACATCGTACCGACCCTTGCGAAACAACCACACCAGTTTGGCAACGCCTTTAAGATAGTTCAGCGGGCCATCCATAAGCAGGGTGTGCACCACAAAACCTTCGTTACGCAAGCGTTCCGTCAACAAGGCGTGCGGCTGGCACACGGCTTCAAGATGATGGCCACGATCGCGCATCGCCAGCATCTCTTTGAAAATTCGATGTTCCTGCCCGCCAAAACTGGTTGCAGCCTCGGTATGGACGATGCGCAAAGGCCTCATCAGTAGGTAATCTCCACATGGTCGGGCGAGACCCAGTCGGCCAACGCCTCAAGCAAGGGGTCGGCCATGCGCACACGCCAGTCATCTCCCAGACGCAAGCGACACATGAACGGCGCTTTGTGAAGGTCGATTTCAACGGCGACCCCCTTCCCGTCACTAATGCCAATAGCACGATACGGTGCCAGCACCTGTTGCAAACGCTGGGTATCGACCGGCTCGGCCAGCGTGATGCGCAGTGCGCGGGCACGCGACTCACGGGCCAGTTGCAAATCGAATATGGACTCGGCAGAGACCCGCAAACCACCGGAATAATCGTCGTTGCTGACCTTGCCCTGGATGATGACCAGATGATCTTCTTTGAGACGCAGACGATGCTGCTCGTAAAGTTCATTGAAAATCGCCACCTCGATCTGCGAAGAGCCGTCGTCGAGCACGGCATAGAGCATCTTGCCACGACGGGTCATAATGGTTCGCAACGAGGACAGCACGCCGGCGAACCATTGCAAACTACGTGAGGGCTCAAGACGGGCCAGGGGCGTGGGTGCGAAGCGACGCACTTCGTCACGCCAGGCGTCGAACAGGTGAGCACTAAAGAAAAAGCCCAGAGCCAGCTTTTCCTGGGTCAAGCGGGTTTGCAGATCCCAGGGTGGCACTTTGGCCAGTGCATCTTCAACAATCGCGTCACTGTCATCGTCGAACAAGGACACCTGATTGGCGCTGCGCTCGGCCTGTTCGGCCGCTTCAATGGCGTTACCCACCGTCGCCAGCAAAGCGGCGCGATTTTCGTCGATGGTGTCGAACGCGCCGGCACGAATCAAAGCCTCTATGGTGCGACGGTTTACTGCCTGCCGGTCGATCCGACGGCAAAAATCAAACAAACTGGTAAACGGGCCACCGGCCTCACGAGCACGGATGATGGCCTCGACAGCGCCCTGGCCGGTTCCCTTGACGGCCCCCATTCCATAGCGAATGGTTCGGGGTGGCTTGCCTTGCTCCGTATGGATGTCAGCGACCGGCTCAAAACGATAGTTCGACGCATTCACATCAGGGGGCAACACGGCCACATTATTGGCCAGGGCGTCTTTCCAGAAAATCTGGACTTTGTCGGTGTCGTCCATATCGGACGACAAGGTTGCCGCGATGAACTCGGCCGGATGGTAGCGTTTGAGCCACGCGGTTTGATACGCAATCAGTGCATAAGCCGCCGAGTGACTTTTGTTGAAACCATAACCAGCGAACTTTTCCATCAGGTCAAACAGCTTGACGGCCAGGTCGGCGTCATAGCCCTTTTCCACTGCACCCTTCTCGAAAATCTCGCGGTGCTTGGCCATTTCTTCGGGTTTTTTCTTGCCCATGGCCCGACGCAGCATGTCGGCACCGCCCAGCGTGTATCCCCCGATGATCTGGGAGATCAGCATGACCTGTTCCTGATACACGATAACGCCATAGGTACTTTTGAGCACCGGTTCGAGATCAGGGTGGAAATAGTCGACTTCGGCCCGACCGTGCTTGCGGTTTACAAAGTCAACCACCATGCCCGACTCAAGCGGGCCTGGGCGGTACAGGGCCAGCATCGCGATGACATCTTCGAACGTATTGGGCTTGAGACTGCGCAGCAACTCTTTCATGCCGCGCGATTCAAGCTGGAACACCGCCGTGGTGTTGCCTTCGCTGAGCAGCTGGTAGGTGGGTTGATCATCCAGCGGCAATGCCATGATGTCGAAATCACGCTTGTCGGCATTGAACTGCTGAACGTAACGCACCGCCCAATCGAGAATCGTCAGGTTTCGCAACCCCAGAAAATCGAACTTGACCAGCCCGGCCGCTTCGACGTCGTCTTTGTCAAATTGCGATACGGCATTGCTGTCAGGCCCCGGCTGGGAATACAACGGGCAAAAATCTGTCAGTTTGCCCGGAGCAATCAGAACGCCCCCGGCGTGCATGCCGATGTTGCGCGTCAACCCTTCAAGCGGCCGGGCCAGATCAATCAGTGCGCGAACCTCTTCGTCCTGGTCGTAACGCTCTTTGAACGCGGGCTCTTCGGCCAGGGCGCGCTCAAGCGTCCAGGGGTCGGCAGGACTGAACGGTATCAGTTTGGACAGGCTGTCACACAAGCCATACGGCATTTCAAGTACACGACAGACGTCACGGACAACCGCTTTGGCCCCAAGGGTACCGAACGTAGCAATCTGGCTGACCGCCTCTTTGCCATACTTTTGCTTGACGTAGTCAATGACACGCTCGCGGTTATCCTGGCAAAAGTCAATATCGAAGTCAGGCATTGATACCCGTTCAGGGTTCAGGAAGCGTTCAAACAGAAGGTCATAACGAATGGGATCAAGGTCGGTGATCCCCAGGCAATACGCGACCAGCGAACCCGCACCCGAGCCGCGCCCTGGCCCTACCGGGACGCCGTTGTGTTTGCCCCAGTTAATGAAGTCGGCCACGATCAGGAAGTAGCCCGGAAACCCCATCTGGATGATGGTCTGGCACTCCCACCGCAGGCGCTCGAGATACTTGGGGTACTGAGCCTCGCGTTCGGCCGCGTCGGGATACAAAAACGCCATGCGCGACTGCAACCCTTCTTCTGACAACTGAACCAGATAATCATTCAGGGTCATGCCGTCAGGCGTCGGGAAGTCAGGCAAACGAGGTATGCCCAGTTCCAGCGTGAGGTTGCAGCGACGGGCAATTTCCAGCGTATTTTGAAGGGCAACAGGCACATCGGCGAAACGCTGGGCCATGTCTTCGGACGACAGCAAATACTGCGCTTCGGTGAAGCGACGCGTACGCTTGGGGTTGGCCAGTTGCTCGCCCTCGGCAATGCACACCCTCGCCTCATGGGCCCGGAACTGCTCGGGGCGTACGAATTGCACGGGATGAGTCGCGACAACCGGCAGACCCAACGTCGCCGCCAGCCGCATGGCGGCCTGCACATAGGGCTCGTCACCATCAGCGCCAGAGCGTTGCAATTCAATGTAAAAGGCCCCTGGGAAGCGAGCCGCCCACTGCTGCGCCAGCACCTGGGCCTCGGCATCCCGGCCGGCCTCCAGCGCCTGCCCGATGTCCCCCAAGCGCCCCCCCGACAACACAATCAGACCATCGGCCCCTTCAAGCCACTGGCGTTTAACCTCGGCGCGACCGGCATACTGATTCTCGAGCCACGACCGCGTCAGGATTTCGCACAGCTGCAGGTAGCCGGCATTGTTCCTGACCAGCAAGAGCAACCGATGGGGCTTGTCCCGGTCGGCTTCGTTCTGGACCCAGATATCGCAACCAGCGATAGGCTTGACCCCTTTACCCCGCGCACTTTTATAAAACTTGATCAGACCAAAAATATTGGACAGATCGGTCAGGGCCACGGCCGGCTGGCCGAAGCTGACGACCTGTTTGACCAGATCAGGAATCTGCACGATGCCATCGACCACCGAAAATTCGGAGTGGACACGCAAATGAACAAACGGGGTTGGGGAGGCGGCTTCAGTCATGCGCAGATTGTACCCAGAGAAAAGAGCGTTATTCGTGGCCTGAACGGGTTAGCGCTGCAAGGTGGCCCAGGCTTTTTGCAGACGCTTGATCGAAACCGGCATGGGCGTGCGCAACTCTTGGGCGAACAAGGCTACCCGTAACTCTTCAAGCATCCAGCGAAAATCGGCCAATTGCGCATCCGGGGCCCCCTTCAAGGCAGAAAACGCGCGCTGATACTGCACCAGCAAGGGCGCCATTTCGCTCATGAGGCGCTTGTCCCGTGCCGGATCTGCACGCAACTTGTCGATGCGCGCCTGCACCGCTTTCAGATAACGCGGAAAATGCACCATCTGTGCATACGGTGTAAATCGCACGAAGTATTTACCCATTAACTGGCCTAATTGACCCTGGATATCAGCCCAGGTTTCAGCATGCGGCTTGGCCTGGGGCAATTTTTTCTGCACAGCCGACCATTCGGTCAAGATCTGCCCCACCAGCCGGGCGATTTCTTGCGCCAGCAAACCCAGACGGTTCTTGCCCTCCTGACGACGCGCATTGAAGGCGGCCTCGTCCTCGGGCCAGGGCTCGGCCAGACACGCCTGCTCAAGAGCGCAGTCGATGATCTGATCGCGCAATTCTTCCTGGGTACCCAGGCTGATGTACAACATGCTCATGCGGGTCAGATCATTCAGGTTTTTTTCCAGAAACTTGACCTGCTCTTTGAGCCCGAGACGGAACAGACGCAGCAACCCCTGACGATGCAGCGTCCGGGCTTCGGCCGGGTCATCGAATACATCAAGATCGCAGTGGGTCTGACGATCAACCAAGGCGGGATAGCCGATGACCGACTGCCCCTTGCGACGGATTTCCATAATCTCCGGTAACGGGCCAAAAGACCAATCCACCAACTGTTCGTGGGCAAGCGCCTGGGCGACATCCTGATCACGCGCAGCCACCTTCTGGAACGATGCCTGCGCCTGCTTGCCATGCTCGGCCTTGAGCTGATCAAGATTACGCCCCCCCGACAGCATGCGCCCGTGTTCGTCCACCACCTTGAAGTTCATGAACATATGGGGCGGCAAGGTTTCCAGCTTGAAGTCGGCACGCACCGGCCGCACCTTGACCTGTGCCCACATATCGGCAGCAATGGCCTCGAGCAGACTACCCCGGGTTTCCGGGTCGTGATCAAACCAGCGATCACAAAAGCCGGCAGCATAATCGGGCAGCGGCACGCAATGGCGACGCAACTTTTGCGGCAACGACTTGAGCAATAAATGGACCTTTTCCTTGAGCATGCCGGGGACCAGCCACTCGCAGCGCTGGGCGTCGACCTTGTTCAACGCAAACAAGGGTACAGTAACCGTGACGCCGTCACGCACTGACCCAGGCTCGAAATGGTAATCAAGCGACATCTCGACGCCATCCCAGCGAACAGTCTTGGGAAAAACATCGGTCGTGACGCCCGCCGCCTCATGACGCATCAATGCATCACGTGTCAGCAGCAAAGCCTTGGCCTGTGGTGCGTCCAGACCTTTCACCCACTTTTCAAGCGTAGCGGTTTGATGGATGTTTTCCGGAATGTGCTGATCATAAAAGGCGTAGATCAGACTATCGTCAACCAGAATATCGGGCCGACGCGACTGGTGCTCAAGCTTTTCGATTTTTTCAACCAGTTCGCGGTTCTTGCGCACAAAGCCGGCCGTGGTGTCGATATCGCCGGCAACCAGCGCATCGCGAATGAAAATCTCGCGGGCCTGAACCGGGTCGATCTTGCCAAAGTGCACACGACGTCCGTGATACACCGGCAGCCCGTACAGCGTTGCCCGTTCGTTGGCCACGACCTGGCCAGCCTTCTTTTCCCATCGGGGGTCAGACCAGCTGCGACGCAACAAATGGGCACCGACCTTTTCAACCCAGACCGGGTCGATCCGGGCCACGCAACGGGCATACAGACGGGTGGTTTCCACCAGTTCAGCGGCCATGATCCAGCGGCCTGCCTTGCGCACCAGGTTTGAGCCGGGATGGATCACGAAACGAATCTCTCGAGCCCCCTGATATGCGCTGGTTTCCTCGCTTTTCAACCCGATATTGCCCAGCAGACCCGACAGCAAGGCTTTGTGAAGTTGTTCATAGGTCGCGTCCAGCGTATTGACGCGCCAACCCTGCTCACCGACGATGGCAGCCAGTTGACTGTGCACGTCATGCCATTCACGCAATCGCAAGGGCGACAGATACTTCTGACGAAGCAAAGTGACCAGCTTGCGCTGCGACGCCTTGTGCGCGACCTGCTCTTCATACCAGCGCCACAGCTTCACATACGACACAAATTCGGACTTGTCATCACGGAAACGGGCATGTGCAGCCTCGGCCGCTTCCCGTTCGGCCAGCGGGCGGTCGCGCGGATCTTGCACCGACAATGCCGACGCAATAATCAGCATCTCGGCCAGGCACTGCTCATCGCGGGCGGCCAGAATCATCCGGGCAATGCGTGGATCAACCGGAATACGGGCCAGCGAGCGACCGACCGGCGTGAGCTGATTGCGTTCGTCCAGCGCCCCCAGTTCCTGCAATAAGTGATAGCCATCCGCAATCGCACGACCCGACGGTGCCTCAACAAACGGAAACGTTTCAATGTCGTCCAGCCTGAGCGCCTTCATGCGCAAAATGACGGATGCCAAAGAGGAGCGCAAGATTTCAGGGTCGGAAAACGGGGCTCGCCGCTTGAAATCATCTTCGTCATACAAGCGTACACAGACACCCGGCCCGATACGACCGCAACGTCCGGCCCGCTGGTTGGCCGATGCCTGGCTGATAGGCTCGATATGCAACTGCTCGACCTTGTTGCGCCACGAATAGCGCTTGACCCGTGCCAGCCCCGAATCCACCACGTACCGGATACCGGGAACCGTCAACGACGTTTCGGCCACGTTGGTGGCCAGCACCACCCGTCGCACATTGCCTGTGGGCTTGAAAATACGCTCTTGCTCAGCCTGCGACAAACGTGCAAACAAGGGCAATACCTCGACAGGGCCGGGATGGTTCTTGCGCAAGGCTTCAGCGCTTTCACGGATTTCCCGTTCGCCAGGCAGAAACACCAGAATATCGCCAGGCCCCTGACGGGCACACTCGGCCACGCCTTCGACAACGGCATCAATCAGGTCACGCTCTTCATCGATGGCCGAGCGGGCCTTGCCGCTGCCATCAGCGTCGGCACTACGGCCTTGCTGAAACGGGCGATACACGACCTCAACGGGGTAGAGCCGGCCTGAAACCTCGATAACCGGTGCTGGCACCCCGTTGTGTTCGAAATGACGGGAAAAACGGTCGGCATCAATCGTGGCCGAGGTGATGATGAGTTTCAGATCGGGGCGACGCGGCAGCAACTGACGCAAAAACCCCAATAGAAAATCAATATTGAGACTGCGCTCGTGGGCTTCGTCGATGATGATGGTGTCATAGCGACGCAACAACGGGTCACGCTGTGATTCGGCAAGCAAAATACCGTCAGTCATCAGCTTGATGGCGGCATTGGGCCCGGTTCGATCGTTGAAGCGGATCTGGTAACCCACCCAGTCGCCCAGCCCAGTATTCAGCTCTTCAGCCACACGCTTGGCCACCGAAGTGGCGGCCAGACGCCGCGGTTGCGTGTGGCCAATCATTTTGCCCTGCCCCCGGCCAAGCTCAAGGCAAATCTTGGGAAGCTGGGTGGTTTTCCCGGAACCGGTTTCCCCGCAGACGATCACCACCTGATGTGCCGTGATGGCACGGGCAATGTCATCGCGTCGGGCACTGACCGGCAGGTCTTCAGGGTATGTAATACGGGGCAATTCGCGTCGGGCAGGCACAGGTTTGTCTGTGACGGGCACGGGTTTGTCTGCGTTTTCCGACAAATCAGATGGGTGTTGCATGAAAATTCTTATAGATGGGCAGTCAATCATTATAATTTTGGACTGAATCAATACAACCGGGACGAATACACCCCCTTATGGCCGACAACGACGCTGAAACGATATCTGCCCAAGAGGCCACCCAGTTTGCACCAGCCCAATTCGTACGCTGGTTTCGGGAAGTAGCCCCTTATGTCCACAATTTTCGCGGCAAGACCTTCGTGGTTGGGTTTGGCGGTGAACTCGTCAACGATGGGGCGCTTAACAACCTGATCCAGGATATTTCGCTGCTGTCAGCGCTGGGCGTGCGCCTGGTGCTGGTTCACGGGTCGCGCCCCCAGGTCAACGAACAGCTGAAGCTCAAGGGCTTTGCAACCCGTTTCGGGCGCGGCTTGCAGCCGACCGATGCCGCCGCCCTCGAATGTGCCAAAGAAGCGGCCGGCGAAATCCGCCTGGACATCGAGGCGGCGTTCAGCCAGGGCCTGCCCAACACACCGATGTCACACGCGCAAATCCGCGTGATTTCGGGCAATTTTGTAACCGCACGACCCGTAGGCGTTCTTGACGGCATCGACTACCAGCATACCGGTACGGTACGCAAACTCGACACTGATGCCCTGAAAGCCGTGCTGTCGCAAGGCGCATTGGTGCTGCTGTCACCGCTGGGCTTTTCACCCACCGGCGACGCCTTCAACCTGGCCATGGAAGACCTGGCCACCAGCGTCGCCATCGCGCTGCGCGCCGAGAAACTCATTTTCCTGACGCAAGACCGCACGGTGTACAACCCTGACGGCACGGTTGACACCGAACTGGCGCGTGAAGACGCCGATGCCTTGCTCGCCACCGGCACCCTGGATGACGATACCGCCGCCTTTCTGAGCCATGCTTCGCGCGCCGTAAAGCGGGGCGTTGCCCGGGCGCATTTGCTGCCCTACACGCTTGACGGCAGCGTCCTGCTCGAAATCTTCACCCACGACGGTGTTGGCACCATGGTGGTTGAAGATACACTGGATGACCTTCGGCCCGCCACCATGGACGATGTCGGCGCCATCGTGCGTCTGATCGAGCCGCTTGAGGCCGACGGCACGCTGGTGCCTCGCGGGCGTGCGGTTATCGAGCGCGATGTTGAACGCTTCACGGTGCTCGAACACGATGGCGTTATTTACGGCTGTGTCGCCCTTATCCCGTACCCGGAAGAACGCATGGCCGAAATGGCCTGCCTTATTGTCCACCCCGACTGGCAAGGGGAAGGCGAAGGTGAAATGCTGCTGCGCCATGCTGAATCACGGGCTCGCGCCAGCGGGGCACGCAAACTGTTTGTTC
>JAAYID010000288.1 GCA_012744285.1 Alcaligenaceae bacterium | reverse complement strand
GCGGCCCAAAGCGCTCAGCGCAAGAGCGTCAAAGGCCAGCCCAAGCTGTATGCCTGGCACGCCCCGGAAGTCGACTGCATCAGCAAGGGCAAAGCGCGTCGACCCTATGAATTCGGTGTAAAGGTCGGGATTGCCAGCACGTTCAAGGGCAATTTGATTGTGGGGGCACGGGCGTTTCATCGTAATCCATACGATGGGCATACGCTCAACGAACAGCTGGAACAGGCCACGATTCTGATGCAAGACTGTGCGGCGCAGGCTCCAGACACGGTCTTTGTAGACCTGGGTTACCGGGGCATGGATGCCGACAATCCGCAGGTGCGCATTGTGCATCGAGGCAAGCCCAAGCGGCTGACGGCGTTGGAACGAAAGCAACTGAAACGCCGTCAGGCCATTGAACCGATCATCGGTCATTTGAAAGCGGATCACCGGATGGATCGCTGCCACCTTAAGGGTGAAGACGGCGACAAGTTGCATGCCGTGTTGTGTGCGGCGGGTTACAACATCAAATGGTTGTTGCGCATGATTGCCAAGAAGGGGGTAGCCTTCTTGCATGCGTTTTTTTTGCGCCTGAAAAAAGGCAGCCTTCAGAACGCATTTTTGACGATATTGGCGTGGTTGGGGAATACCGACCGCTCAAATCGCCAGAGCAGTGTCATGAAACGTGCGCTGGTGACGGCATGACGCGGCGTGTTGAGCGGTCGTTTTCGGCCAAAATGAATAAATCAGGTTGGACTCAGTAACGGCAAGGATACCCCCATTGACGATGGTATCGCCCGTATTGTTGATTCCTGCAATTTGCAAGGTACCGTCTTCGACAGTTGTCGTTCCGGTGTAGCGGTTGATACCGCTTAACGTCAGCGTACCAGCGCCGCGTTTGACAAGCGCCCCCCGCTGTGCCGGATACGCAGGGTCACCGAAAAGATCACCAATATCATTCGAGAAGGTGGCGTCATAACCCTGGGTATCAACATCAAAATCTGAAATAAACAGCGCCGGGCCACGTACCGCTTTGGCGGCATTCAGCAACCCCCAACCGTAAATAACATCAAACCGGGCGCCGTCCTCAGGAATCAGGTCTGTAGCCGTGGTCAGCAAGGTTTGCTGCAGCTGACTGGCATTAAAAAAAGGGAAAGCTTCTTTGACCAAGGCAGCAGTACCGGTCACATGCGGGGCGGCCATTGAGGTGCCAAAATAGTTGATATAGCCCCCCTTGAAATAAGCCGACAAGATGCCTTCCTCTTCAGCGTACCCCCCCGGAGCCGCCATACACCACCATTTGGCAACACCGCACGCGTTCGAAAACGAAGAAATTTCACCCGTATCAACATCAACAGAGGTGACCGCCAGCCAATTATCTTTAAGACCCGGATAATAGTAGGGTGCCGCCGCCAGAAAATCAGGGTTAAGCTGCTCCTCATTGCCGGTAGCAAAAACCATCAGCTTGTCCGTATCGCGCATTGCATGAAGTGCCGCAATTGACTGTGGGAACAGTTCATCGGCATAAAAAAAGAAGTTCGTATCCCCTTTTGAACGCAGGCCAAAATCAAGAACATTGCACGGCTGGATTGCACTACCCGCCTCGCCACGGTCACATACATTGACACCAATGCTGTTGTTGATAATGCCGATATTTTTATCAGCGTAATAGTTCCATGACCTGGAAAATGCCTGATCCAGGAATGATGCGGCCGCGGTATACGATGCAGTTTCGTCACCCTCTTCATCCTCCTCTTCGTCATCCTCCGGGTTAATACCGAAAACCCCATAACGCGCCATTAAAAATGAGGCATTAAACGCGACACCGTGCATCTCTTGCCCATCTCGTCGACCCGCCATAATTGCAGACACGTGGGTACCATGCCCAACACCCGAATCCATACCGGATGTCGGGGTTATAGGTTGGTTGCGCATGAAGTCATAACCACCCGTCAGCTGACCCGAAAATTTTGGGTGCAGCGGCTCGATACCCGAATCCACGATACCCAAGGTAACGCCTTTGCCGGTGTAACCAAGCCGGTAAGCCTCTGACGCGTTGATGAGCCCGAGACCGCGCTGATTCAGGTAATCTGGAGTTTCAAACGAAGCGGCACTTTGGCTGCTGGCATTACCGCAGACGCCCAGGCCAACGAACAAAAGCCCGATGAAAATGAGCCTCTCAAGCCATTTCCCCGAGCGTGAACATACGGTTAGACGCAAAGGTGTCTGAATGTTAGCGGGGCTTGGCGACATAAATTTGTACGATCTCATTTGACGTGTTTGAGCCAGGCATACAGGCTTTTCCTTTTGAAGTGCACAACTCGCTCAGTTTCCACAAAACCCGGTGTGATTCATCAGTGAAGGTCTGTGGCCAATACCGGCATTCAATCCTCCCGCTGGTGGGGGATGTTGCAGTTTTCGGATCTGAAAACGGCGGGCTTACGGCTTGGGCATAGCCTGCAGCGCCTTATTTGCTAACCAGGCCTTGCTGACCAGGGGATCGGCGGGGATGAAAGTGCCGTGCCCGAGGCGCTGGATGAAATTGAGATCCACCATCCGATTGGTCATGCCTTGCACCTGACCTGAATCAACCGGGGATCCGATGGCCTTCGAATACTCTGCCAGGGCGTCAGCGCTATACAAATTTTTGACGCCGTTCGGGGAGCCCGAGGCAATCTTGTCGAAGATCACCAGCGCCAGCTCGCCGAGGCCTTCCATGTTGGCAATCTCTGCATTCGCTGCGGTAGCCGCCTTGGTGCTGCAAATAATCGGGAATGCGACATTGGGATCATGCTCGTATGACTGCAGGATGTTGACGGCCTGCAGCAATTCCTCTGGCCTGTTACCCATGGTTCTAAATCCCTCCTGCATCACGGCGAGGTCTGGGATCTTATAGCCAGGTGCAGCGGTCATAGCTTGGTGAATCCACTCCACAAAATCGTCTCCAAGCGGTGCATAGTCTTGATACATAGCGCCAGCAAAGGGCTGCGTGCGGCGCGACGTCATATCGGCCACCAGCGACTTGTGCGAGCCGGTTCCGACGATCAGCAGGCGACCAGAACGCTGCGGGTTCAAGTTGACCTGATCACGAGCGGCCTTGAGGGCGTGCAGAAGGTTGTTTCCTTCATCTGTGGCCATGGCCTGTTGCACCTCGTCAATGATCAGCACCACGTCGGTATGGGCCAGATCAGTGATCTCTTGAAATACCTGTCCCAGTGTCGCTCCGTTATTTGCGCCGATGCTATCAATTTGAAATCCGAAGCTGAAGCCTACCGCGCCAAGATTGAGGCCTTTCAAGCGCCCCAGGATGCCACTGCCAGGCGTGGCCAACTGGTGCGCCACGGCCTTGACGGTCTCTGTGACCAGATCCGTGCTGCTTTTGGCCTTGTCAGCCCAAAGATCTGCATAGATGGCGATTGCGCCGTCTGCCTCGATCGCAGGTATCAGGTCTTGTTTGATAAACGTGGTCTTGCCTACGCGCCGGATCCCAGACAAAAACAGGCCTGACAGGATGCCTGCATCAAGAGGCCCAGGGTTGAGCAATGCGTCTTTGATGGCTTCGGCGTACTTGGGACGTCGGAAGTATGGGGATTTAGCCATGAATTTTATTAAAAATTATTTGATAGAAATAATTATGCTTCACAAATAATTTTATGTAAATCCGGGCAAGACCCCAAAAACAAGGTAAGCGTTCAGCCAACCCCATCTTGAGTCCGCTGACGCTGTGTTAGAGCATACGTGTCCATTTATTTTTCCATGGACACGTATGCACCAAGATACTAATGGTCGGCGTCGGCGCCG
>JAAYID010000287.1 GCA_012744285.1 Alcaligenaceae bacterium | reverse complement strand
TTTGCAAGCAGCCCGGTGGATTGCAGGACTTCCTGGCACAGGGCATAGGCCTGCGGTTCAGGAAGCCGTGCCCCCAGCGTTGCCGCCACCAGGCAGTTTTCGAAGACGGTCAGGCCGGAATAGGGTTGTGGCACCTGGTACGAGCGACCAATGCCCAGCCGGCAGCGTTTGTGTGCCGGCAGGCTCGAGATCGTGGCGCCATTGAAAGTGATAACCCCTGAATCGGGTCGGATGTCGCCCGAGATCAGGTTGAACAACGTAGTTTTTCCCGCGCCATTCGGCCCGAGGATGCCCAGAACCTCGCCCTGGTTGACCGACAGGCTGATGCCGTCGGTAACCTTCAGCGACCCGAAGCATTTGTGTACATCAGTCAGTGCAAGCAGCGTCGTCATGAGGATGCGGGGCCGCCGCGTAACGACGGCCCGTTCAGGGTTGCAGGGCGGGATCAGCCGATGAGTTTCATTGTGCCGTTAACCGGGATTTGCGGGTTGGCCTGGTTATTGACGATGCTCAGTTCGTACTTGTACTTTTTGCCCGGGTTCCATTGCCCGAACACCAGCGGTGTTTTTGACACGTTGCGGAATGGGCCCTCGCCACCCCACTTGACCGGCCCGACGATGGTGTCGAGCCGGGTTGCAGCTACCGCATCGCGAATGTCGGCTTTGTCGCCCGACTTGGCACGCCCCAGGGCATTGACGGCCACTTCAAACAGGGCATGCGCGAAGCCGATGGGTTGGGTCCATTGACGCTGGGTTTGTGCCTCGTAGGCGTCGCAAACGGCCTGGGCATTAGCACCGGTCAGCGATGATTTGAACGGGTGCCAGGGTGACCACCAGACTTCGGTGGTCAGGCCGGCGCCCAGGTCACCGAGGGCCTCGATGGCACCCGGGAACAGCAAGGCTTTGCCCAAGGTTACGACTTTTGGATTGAAACCCTGCTGGCGCGCCTGTGTCAGAAAGGTTTTGGCATCAGGGGGAATCACCACCCCGGTGACGATTTCGACGTTATCGCGCTTGAATGCGGCAATCTGGGCTGAAAAGTCCTGGTTCATGTTCTGGAAACGGCCCGGGTCGAGCAGAGAATAGCCCTGCGCCGCCAAAGGTTTGGGGAACCCCAGTTCGGGATCGCCCCAGGCGTTGCCGTCACCGTCATTGGGGAACAAACCGCCCACTTTCTTGTTGGTCTGAACGGAATTCCAGCCGTTGAGGAAGTTGGCAATGACGTCTTCCAGCCCCCAGAACATATGGTATGTCCATTTGAAGCCGGTGGCGGGATTGCCGCCGCGACCGAAGAACCAGGGCTGCCACGGTGCCACTGTTGAAATACAGGGGACTTCGTTCAGTTCGCAGGCATCAGACACCGGATTGACCGTTTCGGGTGTGGATGACACCAGCATCAGGTCAACATCATCTTGCAGGATAAGGTCGTTGGCCACTTCACCGGCCCGGTTGGGCGAGGACTGGCTGTCTTTAAGAATGACTTTGATGGGGGTTTTCTTGCCGGCAAGGGTGACGCCTTCGGCAAACTGTTTTTCAAGGCTGGCAATGACCCATTTGTCGGCCTCGCCGAAGGCGGCCAGCGGCCCGGTTTGCGGGGAAACGTAGCCGATACGGATTTCGCGGTTCGCCGCAAAGGCGGGGAAAACGGTCAGTGCAGTGGCTGCACCCATGCCTTGAAGAATGCGGCGGCGGGACAGGTTAACGCGGTTCATGGGACTCCTCCGTGGTGTCTGCGTCTGTGGCGCTTGTTATTGATACAACATGAAACTGCAGTAAAAGGCCGGGGCATGGTGCCCCGTGCCAGACGCGGTCAGCGCGGGTAGAACGGTTTGAGGTTGGCGTCGACGTTGACCCAGACCGATTTCACCTGGGTGTATTCGCGCATCACTTCAAAGCCCATTTCACGACCGTAGCCCGATTTTCCAAAGCCGCCGAAAGGCGAGCCTGGATTCACCCGTTTGTAGCAATTGATCCAGACCATGCCCGAGCGCATCTTGCCGGCGAACTGGTGAGCGCGCTGCAGGTTGTTGGTCCACAGCCCCCCGCCCAAACCATATTCGGTGCCATTGGCAATGGCCAAGGCTTCTTCATCGGTTTCAAAGGTAGTGACCGAGACAAAAGGCCCGAAGACCTCTTCCTGGCTGACGCGATCGCCAGGCTTGGCACGCACAATGGTCGGTTCAATGTAGCAGCCTTTGGCCAGATCAGGGTTGTTCGGGACTTTTCCGCCCAGCAGGACCTCACCGCCTTGTTCCCGTGCGATATCCACGTAGGACAGCACGCGGTCACGATGGTGCAGCGAGGTTACCGGCCCCATTTCAGTCGTGATGTCGAGCGGGTTGCCCAGCTTGATCGACGCGGCCAGGGCAATGAATTTTTCAATAAATTCATCGGCGATGGACTTGTGCAGAATAAGGCGAGAGCCGGCAATGCAGGCCTGGCCCTGATTATGGAAAATGGCAAATGCAGCACCATTGACGGCGGCCGTCAGGTTGGCATCGCCAAACACAATGTTGGCCCCTTTGCCGCCCAGTTCCAGCTGCACTTTTTTCAGGTTCTCGGCAGAGGCCCGCACAATGCGTTTGCCGGTTTCGGTTGAACCGGTAAAGGCAATCTTGGCAATATCGTTGTGGTCGGCCAGATATTGCCCGGCCACCTGCCCCAGCCCGGGGACAATATTGACAACCCCTTCCGGGAACCCGACTTCGGCCATCAGTTCGGCAATACGCAGGGTTGAAAGCTGGGTCAGCTCGGCGGGCTTCATGACCACGCAGTTGCCGGCAGCCAGTGCCGGAGCCATTTTCCAGCTGGTGAACATCAGCGGAAAGTTCCAGGGAACCACCTGGCCCACAATGCCCACGGGTTCGCGCAGCATGTAGTTCAGAAAGCCCTCTTCGACAGGGATGACACTGCCCTCGAATTTGTCGGCCATCCCGCCGAAATAGCGGAACGTCACGGCGGTACGGGGCACGTCCAGAAACTGCGTATCGCGTAAGGGGTGGCCGGTGTCCAGCGACTCCAGGCGTGCCAGCTCATCGGCGTTGGCTTCAATGGCGTCTGCCAGCTTCAGCAGCAGGCGACCACGATCCATGGCGGCCATGCGTGACCACTTCGGGAAGGCAACCTGGGCGGCCTTGACGGCGGCGTCAATGTCGGCGGGGCCGGCCATCGAGACGTTGGCAATGACGCTGTTGTCGTGGGGGTTAAGGGTGGCCAGCGTGGCCCCGTCAGCGGCGGGGCAAAAGCGGCCATTGATAAATAGCTGGGTATTCATCCTGTCTCCGGGACGTTGGCGAAGGGTGCAACCACCCGCCACCCCGTGAGGGGCGGTGGGCGTATGAGGCAATTACAGGGTTAGAACGAAACCGGGTTGACCGGTGCGCGACCTTCCTGAATGTCGTAAACCACCTGGGGCGAGCCGTTTTCCCAGACCAGCAGCATCGAGCGCTTGGGTGAAAAACCCTGGTGACGGCAGTCGGCCGGCATGGCGGCCATGTCACCTGCCTTCATGATGACGCGGGCACGCGGTTCAGCCGTGGTCTTGTCGCTGCACTCCCAGGAGATTTCGTCTGACATCTGGAAGAACCACTCGACACGATCGTTACCGTGAACTACCGGCAAAATGTGCTCTTCGGTGGTGGGGCACATGTAGCTGTGCTTGACGACCGACGTGAAGGACGGGTTCCAGATGACATCGGAGCGTGACAGGTAGGCAAACAGGTTGAACGCATGGACCTGGTCTTCAAAGCCGGGCTCAGGGTGCAGTTCAGGCGCATCTTGCGGTACATCGGCAAAGGCGCGATTGACCGGATAGCCGTTTTCGTCGGTGCGCATGGCCAGGTCACCTTTGAGCCCGACGCAGCGATCGGCCAGCTGGCGCACACGGCGTACGGCAGGCAGGTTGCTGCCATTCTTGCGACCGTAGGGCGTGCCGGTTTCTTGCGGAGCGGCATAGGGGTCAAAGCCTTCATTGGTCCAGTCTTCGAGCATGTCGACGAACGTGACACGTACTTGTTCTGAAGGAAAGTTCTGCAGCAGGTCGGCGTTGGCGTCTTTGAAGTTCTTGTTATAGGTGCCGGCAAAAACATCGACGGTACTGTAGTGGTTCGTGGTGCCAAAAACGCTGTCGAAGTTGACCCAGCCATAGAAGAAGCCCCAGCCCACGTCGCGCATCAAGGCACGCAGGAAGTTCCCGATGTCCATGGTGTGGGACATGGGTTTGCCCTTCACGGTTGTCCATTTGATATGGGCGAAGTACTCGTCGCGCTCGAAGCTGAAATCGCCCAACGAGAAGGATTTATAGCCAAAAACAGGGTGGGGCTCTGAGGCGATGGCGTCAAATTTGGTTGCGGTATCCATGTGTTGTCTCCTTTACCGTAATGCGTTAAGCGGCCTGGCAGATGTCTGCCCATTTTTCAACCGAGAGGTCACCGATGCAGGTTTGCAGCACGATGACCGATGGTTTGGCAGCACGGAACTGATATGCGGTATTGGCGGGCAACATGGCTTGATGACCACGACGCAGGCGGATCCAGCCCATTTTTTGGCCTTTGGTTTCGCCCTGAACCAGGACAGCACCATTTTTTTCAGGATCTTGTACGTGCTGGGACGGATCGAGCTTGATCAGGTGGACATCAACGTCTTTGTCCATGCATAACGCGAATTCGTCGTGGGCGCAGGTGTACCAGGGCGAATCGCCTTCAGCGCGCAAGGCTTCGAGCACATAAATCTGATT
>JAAYID010000286.1 GCA_012744285.1 Alcaligenaceae bacterium | reverse complement strand
GGCCCTCAAGGGTGTGGTTGTGTTTGTTCACGACCAGGCCGGGCGGGGGTGACACAGAAGGTATCAGGCGTTGCCCCAGGGCCTGCAGGGCCAGCACCAGTTCTTTGGGGTCAACCGGTTTGGGCAGGTAAATGTCGGCGCCGGATTCATAGCCTTTGAGCCGGTCGTTCAGCAGGGTGCGGGCCGTGGTAATGACGATACCGACTTTGGGCTGGGCCTTGCGCAGCCGCGTGGCCAGTGACAGCCCGTCTTCGCCGGGCAGGTTCAGGTCAACCACGAAAATGTCGGGCGGCTGCGGGAACGGCGTGTCGTCGATATCTTCGGCGCAGGCGACGCCCATGGCCCGAAAACCGTTGTGATGCAGCATATCGATCGTGGCTTCGCGCAGGGCGTCATTGTCTTCAATGACAACAATCAGCAGGTGTTCTTTCATGGGGGATTCGGAGGGGCGGGTGTGCCTGCCGACGCGCTGCCATCGTCTTGCAAAACGAACCTGATCTTTTCTGCGTCAGGCGCATAGGTGATGGTTGCGCCGATCATGTGGGCCAGTTCCTGAACAATGTAAAGACCCAGCCCCGAGCCCGCGCGGTGGCCGGCCTTTGGACTGCGGTAATACTTGTCGAACACATGGTTGGCGTCGGGCCAGCCGGCGCGACCGGGCGGATTTTCAACGACAACGGACCAGCACGTGTTGTTATCGTAGCGTACCGTTACCGGGGCATCGGCAGGGCCGTATTTCAGGGCGTTGTCCAGCAGGTTTCGCAAGACAATGACCAACAGATCCGGGTCGGTTTCGATGAGAGTGCGGCTGGCGTTGACGTGTCGGGCATGGCCCGTGGCCGCAGCCCCGCTCTGCAGCGGTGTGATGATGACCCGGTGGGTTTCGGGAAGGTCTCGCAGGGCTGATTCCAGAAGATCTTCCAGCACGCACGATTCGCGGCGCACAAAATTGGCCTGATCTTCCAGCCGCCCGGTTTGCACCACGCGATCCACCACGCTGGCCATGTCTTGAATGGATGCATCCATACGGCGTGACAGGGAATCGGGAATCGTCTGGTTGCCCAGCAGCATGCGCAGGGTCGCCAGCGGTGTTTTAAGTTCGTGCCCCATCATGGCCAGCAGGCGCTCGCGGTCAAGCCGGTGGGCTTTTTCTTGCTCGGCCCGTTGCTCGTTCGCCCACGCCTTCGCTGCCTGGGCTTGCTGAAATTGCAAATGCAGGTGGGCGCGGTACAGCAGCATGGTGATCATCAGCAGACCGGAACTAAGGCTGTAAAACAGCACGATGTACAAGCTGAGCTCGGGGGCCTTGATCAGGCCTAGCGAGGGCGCGGCGGCAAACAGCGTGAACAGCAGCGTCAAAACAAAGTAACCCACCACCCACGGCTTGGGCAGCCTGCCCTGCGCCTTGGCGTTAGGTGTTGGGCGGCTGGCCATGGCCATGGCCAATAGCACGGTGGGCACCACCAGAATCATCAGCATGTTGCCTTCAAGCGCGGGCATGACATGGCCACTTAGCAGCACGGCCAGCAGGCCGGCAAAGCAGAGCAAGATGACGCCGATGGCCCAGGTGCGCCAACGCGCCCGGCTGATTTCATTCAACAGGAAATGCGCAAACACCACGGCAATGGCCGATGCCAGAATGACCATGGCGCTGGTCAGCCGGTCGATAACCAGAGGGCTGATCAGGTCATTCAGCAGCAACCGCGTGTAACCCAGCGTGTTGCTGCCAAACAGCAGGGCCGTCAACTGGTGGATGACGAAACACAGCATCAGCGGTTCGGGCCGCAGCGCCATCTGAATGACGCCCCAGACCACAAACAGCCCCAGCAAACCCAGATAAAACGAACCGGCGACATCCAGCATGCCGTTGCTGATGGCCAGATCAGAGCCATTGAACACTTCAAATCGGGCCATGCGGGTACTGGTGCTTTCCAGCCTGACCCAGATGTCGCGCGGTTCGGACCCGGCCGGCAGGTTGACCGTGAACCGGGTGGAATAGGTGGACTGGGTCGATAGCGGGTAGCGATCACCAATCGGGTCTTGGCGGGCGGGGCTTTGCAGCGGGTCGTATACCGTCAGCGTGTCAAGGTAGCTGGGCCGGATGCGCAGATACAACGGCTTGTTGGCCGGGGTGTTGCTGATTGCCGGGTCAATACGCAGTTTGACCCAGATGGGTGGGCTGCCATAGCCCCGTGACAACACCCCGGAAAATGGTGTAAGCGGTTGCTGCTGAACCTGCGCCCAGTCCATTTGCCCGGTGACATCTTCAAACCAGGCTTGGGAGACGATGGTGTCTTTGGGCGCGGCATGTGCCGGGAACGCAATAACGCACAGCACGAAGCTGATCAGGGCGAGGCGAAACAACGTCAGGGGCATGGGGCAGCGCGGTTTGGAATACTGTATTTAAGGAAGTTTAAGGTTTCTTTTCTGACAATTGCTAAAACGAGAAAATATTTGTCCGCATGTGCGGCGTTTGTTTCAGTGCCTGATTGATTCGCTGCTTTGGCGACGCAG
>JAAYID010000285.1 GCA_012744285.1 Alcaligenaceae bacterium | reverse complement strand
GGGCACCTACTGGCAATGGGACCCTAAAGAAACCTGGGCCCTGATCGTCTGGCTGAATTACGCCGCCTGGCTGCACATGCGATTGATGAAGGGTCTGCGTGGCACGATGGCGGCTTACTGGGCACTGGTCGGCCTGGTCATCACCAGCTTTGCCTTCCTGGGCGTCAATATGTTCCTGTCAGGGCTGCATTCGTATGGTGAGCTGTAATGCAGCAGCCTTGCCTACTTGCCTACAGCATTCGGCTACTGTCGTCGCCGTTGGGGCGCACGTAGTAGCTTACGAACTGGCGAGTTTTATGGTCGTCGATAAAGCTGGCGCTGTGGCGTGCCTTTGAAATCAGTTCGGGCTGCTGTGGGCGCGACACCACATACCCCTGCACGTAATCGACACCCAGATCTTTGAGCATCCGCAGCGTGGGAATATCTTCGGCCCATTCGGCAATGGTGAACATGTTCAGGCTGCGGGCCAGGGTCACAATGGCGCGGACGATGGCGATATCGGTGGGATGCTCGGTCATGCTGCGCACGAAGGCGCCGTCAATTTTCAGGGCATTGGCGGGCAACATTTTAAGGTAGGCAAACGAGGTATAGCCCGCCCCGAAATCATCCAGGGCCACCCGCGCACCCATCGCCTGCAAGCGCGCAATAAACGTGCGTGTTGTGTCCAGATCTTGCAGGGCAACCGTTTCTGTAATTTCAATCAGCAACTTGCGGGCCACATGCTGGTAACGCTGGAACGTGGCAAAAAATGACTCGACAAAGTGAGGGTCATTCAATGACATACCGTTCAGGTTGACGCACACAAAGGCCGTATTTTCAAGCCGGGACTGGTTGGCATCGAGCCATTCGAGCGTGGTGCTGACCACCCACTCATCAATGCGCGTCATGACGCCGCTTTCTTCTGCCGCAGAAATCAGTTTACCCGTATGAACCGCCACGCCCTTGCGGTCGTGCTTGCGCAACAGAACCTCGAAATTCAACGAACCGAACGGATCGGACAACGACATGATGGGCTGCATGACCACCGAAAAACCATCGGTGGAAAATGCGCTGGTAAATTCACGCAACAACCGCAACTCAAGGCTTTGATCGGCCAGTTCGCGGGCGTTGTACTGCTGCACCACAACCTGTGCCCCTTGCTGCTTGCGGGCGGTACGGGCAGCCCGCTTGGCCACCACCAGGGCATCACCCGGTTCAATGTGGGCATGCTTCAATTCCACCAACCCCACCGCGCACTGGAACCGGAACGGTGCACTGCCGATCATCAGGGGCCGGATCAGCAAATCATCAATAATGCGCTGGGCCAGCTCACGGGCCTTTTCAAGCGTGATATTGGCAAAGAAAATCAGGAACTCAGACCCCGTCACGCGGCCCAGTTGCCCGTCAATGCCCAGAATTTCTTTGATGCGCTCGCAAATCTGGCGCAAGATGTCGTCGCCAGCCGCCTTGCCGTACAGATTATTGACGGTTTTCAGCGAGCTCAGCTCGAGATAACCCAGCAAGAACGTTTCCCCCGCTGCCATGCGCTCGATGCCGGTGCGCAGCTCGATGTCGATGCCCTGGGGGTTCATGGCCCCGGTCAACGGGTCCTGGTTGGACTGCAGGCGAATGCGCGACAAGGCATCGCCATGGCCGGTGATGTCCTGCAACGACCCTTCAACCTGGCCGTTTTCAAGCACAGCTTTCAGCAAATAAGAACGCGGTTGCTGTTCGGGATACAGACGCTGGCTTTGTATTTCAATCTCGACCTCGCCATCGCGTTCCAGTTGATCAAGCAAACGTATCCAGCCATCACGGCCAAAATGGTTTTCCCAGCAACCCCGTTCGCCTTCCAGACTGGCAATACCGAGCAATTCTTTCATGGCTGGATTGGCACGCACCAGACGACCCTGCAACGACAGGCTGAACAGCCCCACCGGCGCAACCTGGTAGACACGCTTCAGTTCGTCTTGTGCACGGATACGATGCTGACGTTCGTGACGCTCGCTGTTGGCAATAACAAGGGCGATCAGCAAGCTTGAAACGAAGGCCGCACCAATGTGCAGTGCCGTATCATCAAACAGGTGCAAATCAAGCGCTTGCGCAAGCACGCCCACGCCACCCGAGCCGATGGCGACCACCACCGCCAACGCAATGCTGTACCACACCGCCTGGGTTGAACGGGTTTGGCGAATAATCAGCGCAAGCAACCAGGCCACCAGGCACACCGCCACGGCCACCAGCATCCACATGAAGGGCAGGAACTGCTCGTACGACAGGCCCAATGCGGCCGCCAGCATCACGACACCCGACAGACGGCCGGCCGTTTGCAGGCGTTCGTAACCCACGCGAGCCAATTCTGTCTTGAACAGCTGAGAGAACAGGGCATAGGTCAGGATGTAGTACAGGGCAATACTGAGAGACCGCATCAGCGGCACCAGGGACTCGGGAACAGCCTGCCCCAGCCACTGGGTATCCCACCCCATGGACAACGCCGTAAGCCTCAGGTTGCCCACCAGCCAGCCGGCAAAAAGCACATAAAGCCACTTTCGGCTGGCCACAGAAACCAGCAACAAGCCCATGGACAAGGCCAGCACAATGCCCTCGAGCATGGGCATGACCTGCACCGCCCCGGACGCGAAGTAACTGGCTCGCCCCCAATAGACCAGGGTACCCATGGCCAGCAACACAACAATGACAGGTGCCAGATACGCAGCGAAGTCACTGAACACGCGGTCAACGCGGGAGCGTCGGGCGCGGTCTTTCACTTCGATATCTGACGCGTTCATGTCAACCAAAATAAAACCATCCTGACTTCCGGTTCTGTGCTGTCATGGGTAACCGCTCAAGGCCTAATCAAGCGTACATTCATCGGCAAAGAGGCTTTGAAGAGTCTCACGCGGGCGAACCACTTTGAAAGCCTGATCGTCAACCATGATCTCGGCGGCCCTTGGACGTGTATTGTATTGGCTGGCCATGGTGAACGCATAGGCACCTGCGGACATAATTGCCAACAGGTCACCCGGCGCGAGGGAAAGCTGGCGGTTTTTGGCCAGCCAGTCACCCGATTCACAAATGGGGCCGACAATGTCGTACGACTGTACCGGGGCCGACGAGGCCTGAACCACCGGCTCGACGCTGTGCCACGCATCGTACAGTGTAGGGCGGATCAGATCATTCATGGCTGCATCAACAATGGCAAAGTTGCGAGCCTCGGTGTGCTTGAGGTATTCGACACGGGTCAGCAAGATGCCGGCGTTACCCACTAGCGAGCGCCCCGGTTCTAGCACGATTTGCAGATGACCCAACCCTTGCGCCTGCAGCCGCGGAAACACTTCATCGAGCAGCATTTTCGGGGTCAACGGGGTTTCGTCGGTATAACGGATGCCAATACCGCCACCCAGATCAAGATGGCGGATGTGAATCCCGGCGTCAGCCAGCCGCGCAATCAGGACCAGCAATTTATCGAGCGCATCAAGGTAAGGGCTAACCTCGGTAATCTGGGAACCAATATGGCAGTCAACACCGACAATTTCCAGGCTGGGCCAGGTGGCGGCGCGCTGGTACACGGCCGGCGCCTGCTCGATATCGATACCAAACTTGTTTTCTTTGAGCCCGGTGGAGATATACGGATGCGTTTTGGCATCGACGTCGGGGTTGACCCTGAGCGACACCGGCGCGACCACGCCCATATCGTGAGCGACCTGCGCCAGGCGTTCCAGCTCGGGTTCGGACTCGACATTGAAGCACTTGACACCGGCTTTGAGGGCGGCCTGCATTTCCCAGACCTGCTTGCCCACACCGGAAAACACGATTTTTGACGGGTCAGCCCCCACCGCCAGGGCACGTGCCAATTCACCACCGGAAACAATGTCAAACCCCGCCCCGAGCTTGCGAAACTCGTTCAGCACGGCCAGGTTCGAATTGGCTTTCATGCCAAAACACACCAGCACATTACGGTTTTCGGCCGCCTGCTGGTAAGCCCCCCAGGCGTCGTGCAACGCTTTTTTCGAATAGACATACAACGGTGTGCCGAAGCGTTCGGCCAACTCGGGCAGAGGCATATTTTCGGCGTGCAGAACACCTTTTTGAAACGCAAAATGGGGCGAAACGGTCATTTAGAAAGAGTTTTTGCAATTTATGAAAGGCGACAATAATAGCAATGATTACATATCGCCCACTGTTTTAACACACTGGGGTTAACGCGATGTAGTAGCGCCTTCACCCATGCCAGCCGGCGCCGCAGGGGGCTGGACCAGCGCGGGTTCAGCCGGTGGCGGCATATACAAGCCCCCCTTGTAACCACAGCCCGCCAGCAGTACAAATACCGCCATGCTGGCTACAATGCGGGTAACAGACACTGCGGGTGTCGAACGGGGCGCTCGCATATCTTTAAACTCCTGAAGCTTAACGGGTAGTCATTATGACCGAAACTGAATTCCTGGCGCGTGCCGACGCCATTCTGGACCACCTTGAAAGCCAGTCTGACGATTGGCTGGCCATGTACGATTTTGATGTCGATGCAAGCCGCAATGGCAACGTGCTGACCCTGATCTTCAACAACAGCATTCATGTGGTGATCAATAGCCAGGCCCCTTTGCAAGAAATGTGGGTGGCCGCACGTACCGGCGGTTTCCACTACCGCTTCGACGGCGAACGCTGGGTCGACACCCGCGGCGGCCCCGATATGGCCGAGGCACTCTCACAAATCTGCACCGACGCCAACGGCGGCCAGCCGCTTAAAGTCACGATCTAGATCAGAACTGTACGCGCTGTGTCTGGGCTGGCTGGGGTGCCGGCCCAAACGATGGCTCGACAGACACTGCGCTGCCATCCAGCTGGTTCAGCAAATCGCCAATGCCATCCGATGGCGTGGCCCCATCGGGCAACTGGCCGTTCAGCATCAGCTCTTCGGGTGATGGCAAGCCAACGCGGGCCACCGCCTTGCCTGGAGGGAATTCAGCGAAGTAAAAGTCACCCCCTTCACGCAACAGGCCATCGGGCAGAGGGCCTGGCTGGGCAACGGGT
>JAAYID010000284.1 GCA_012744285.1 Alcaligenaceae bacterium | reverse complement strand
GCGCTGATCTGCTCGGGGCTGATGAGTGGAAATTCTTGCCAGTTGAAATACATGGTGTCTCCTAGGCGGCCCGTTGTGCGTCGGCTTCGCGGGGCAAGGTGTCGAGAAAGTGGGTGAGGGCCTGATTGAAGGCCTCGGGTTGTTCGAGATTGCTGATGTGCCCGGCGCCCGTGATGCGGGTGAGCGTGGCGTTCGGAATGCGTGCCTGCATGGCCAGCGTGATGCTGGCCGGGTAGACCGTATCCAGATCGCTGGTGATCAGGTGAACCGGGCAGGCCAGGTCCTCAAGGCGATCACCTCGGTCTTGCAGGGTCGAGGCTTGCAGGGTGTTCAGGTAATTGCCGACGCGCAGGCGGTTAACCGCCTTGGCCATGATCTGCAGGGTGTTTTCGGGGGTACCCGGGGCCATCATGCCCAGTGCCTGCTGGTAGCCGAAGTCTGCAGGAAGCTGGTGGTCTTTGATGACAGCACTGCGGGCCTGAACAAAAGCGTCGAGCTGGGCGGGTTCCAGATGGTCAAAGCCTGGGCTGGTATTGGCCAGCGTCAGTGAGGCGATGCGGTCGGGAACTTGCAGTGCCGTGGTGCGCGCGACACGCCCGCCCATTGACAGGCCCACCAGATGGGCGCGGGGAACCTTGAAGTAATCCATGACAGCGACCAGGTCGGCGCAAAAATCGCGTTTGAAGTCGAGCGGGCCGGATGGGTCACCGCTGTTGCCATAGCCGCGCAGGTCGACGCTGACGGCGGTGTAGCGGTCTTGCAGGGCCGTCAGCTGTTCGGACCAGGTGGTGCGGTCACCCCCAAGGCCATGGATCAGGATGACCAGTGGCCCTTGTCCGGCCACGGTAATAGCCAGTGGCGGGCTGGATGGAATGATGAGGTCTTGCATGGTTCAGGCCTTGCCGGTGCTGACGGGTTCGGCGTCGATCAGGACGAAGGCCACCAGTGCCGGTGCATCGCTGCGATTGCTCCAGCCATGGTTGGTGCCGCGTTGCACCAGGACATCGCCCGGGCGCATCAAGGTTTCACCGTCGTCCATCAGGGCATAGATTTCGCCGGAAATGACAATGGCGTAGTCAATCGAGTGCGTACGGTGCATGGCGACCTTGCGGTCGCCCTGCGGGTCGAGCGTGCCAGCGCTGCCCATGGCCGCAAAGTGCTCTTCCGGGTTCCAGTGGTCTTTGTAGCTGGCATCGGGGGGGAATTGGACCGTACGGAAAACCGACCCGTTTTTGGGCGGGGTCAGGGTGATGGTGCTTGAGCACGGCTCAGTGCCGTCGGTCGTATTGGCGGGGGTGCTGAACGTTTTCCAGAGGTCGGTGACGACCAGGCCCGGGATGCGGGTTTCGCTCAGGGTGAATGGTGAAACATCATCTTGCACGATGATGGATTTGCCGTTGGCATCATGGCCGGTAACAATCCGGCGCACGGGGATAGCCGTTTGGGTCTTGTTCATGCGTGTCTCCTTTATGCTGGCTATTCTAGGGGCTTGCCCAGGCTCAGCGATACATGTAATTTCGTATATCAGTTAAACGATTTTCGTTTAACTTGTCGTGGAAAGTCGCTATGCTTGTCGCTGTTTCGGAATGACCGTTGAGGGCGCGATGGATCTGGCGTTGGTGAATTGTTTTTTGCGTGTGGCCGAGTTTGGCAGCATCAATCGGGCTGCTGCCGATCTTGAAATGACGCAGCCGGCGCTGGCACGGCGGATTGCGGCACTTGAGCATGACCTGCGGGTGCAATTGCTGGTGCGTGATGCGCGTGGTGTGCGCCTGACCGAAGCCGGGGTGGCGCTGGCCAATGGTGCCCGTCCGATTTTGCGTCAGGCCGAGCTCTTGCGCGCCGAAATTGGCCGTCAGGTCAAGACGCAGGTGGCGATTGGTTTGCCGTTTTCAATGAACCGCCTGGTGACGGCGCCGTTTGCGTCGGATCATTTGCGGACCGAGTCGGCGGTGTCATTACGCGTTTACGAAGGGTTTATTCATCACTTGCGCGAGTGGGCGCACCAGAGCCTGATTGATGTTGCGATTCTGGATGACCGCGATGACGATTCGTCCCAGCTTGAACGTCACCCGTTGATTCGCGAACAATTGTTTGTAGTGGGTAATCACGAGACCGCTCTGAGCCTTGACCGGCCTATCCAGGCCCATGAGCTGGGTCAGTATCGTCTGATTCTGCCAGGCCGTCCCAACCTGATCCGGCTCAGTGTTGAAACGTACCTGAAGCAGCACGGTGAAAAGTTCCGGCGGGCTGCGGATGCCGAGACGCTGGCATTGTGTCTGTCGCTGGTCAATGACGGGCATGGATATACCGTTATGCCTTATTGTGCGTTGTACGAGTTCCCCAGCCTGAAGGGGATCAAGGCGGCACCCATTGGTGACCTGTCGATTACCTGGGCCATGTATATCAACAAGGCCCGGCGTCATTCGGCGGGCGTGCGGCAAACGGCCCAGGCCCTGCGCGCGGCCATGACGCGCCTGGTGCAGGACGGACGCTGGGCGTTGGCACAGGTGATTGACGAAGGGTGATTCGATATCGGGGGTGTTCGGCTAGCCCAGGTTTGCACTTGAACGCTGAGTTAACTGGATCAGAGTTTCGATGGGCGTTGTGTCGCTGCTGATGACCCGGGTGTCGGGCATGACGGGTGCGCTCAGGCCTGTCAGAGCGCTGCCGCCCGGCATTTCAATGGCCAGTCGTATACCGTATTCCCAGGCCAGACGCGCGGTGTCATGCCAGCGTACGGGTTGTGCGACGTTGCCGGCCAGGTCGGATGCAATGGCGTCGGGGCGCAGCAACCGGCGCGCGGCGGTGCTGCTCAGGTAGTGGCAATGTGGGCGGTGCATGACGCAAGTGC
>JAAYID010000283.1 GCA_012744285.1 Alcaligenaceae bacterium | reverse complement strand
TACCCCTGGCTGCAGCGCAATTCGGTTGAAGGTACCGATGTCAAGGCCCGTATGCGTGCCCTGCGCGTTCTGGGTGTGCCGTACACCGACGAGCAAATCGAACAGGCACCGGCCAGGCTCAAAGGCAAAACCGAAGAAGATGCCATGGTTGCGTACTTGCAAGGCCTGGGGGTTGCCGGCCGTGAGGCCGCTGCCAAGGCGGTTGCCGAGGGGAGTCGTTGATCATGACAGGCATTCTTAACGGAATCGTTACGCTGTTGGCACTGATTACCTTCATCGGTATCGTGATCTGGGCCTTTTCCAAAGGTCGTGCCAAAGCCAACAAAGAGTCGGCCATGCTGCCTTTCGCGTTGCCCGACGAGGGTGAAGAGAAGCAAGGGCAGGGCACTGGCCCGTCAACCCGTTCATCTGCAGGGGGTTCTCATGAGTGATTTTTTCAGTGGCTTTTGGGGCCCGTTCATTGCTGCCATCAGCATTCTTGGCATTGTTTTTTGTCTGTGGCTGTTGTTCACGCAACGCCGCTACCTGGGCAAAGAGGTTGAAAACTCTGAAGACACGGGTCATGTCTGGGATGGTGACCTGACCGAACTGAACAACCCGGTACCGCGCTGGTGGACCGTGTTCTACATTTTGCTGTGTGTGTTTGCTGTCGGCTACCTGGTGTTGTATCCGGGGTTGGGTACATTCAAGGGTGTCTTGAACTATTCCACTGCTGAATCGGTCAAGCAGTCGCAAGAGGCTCTGGCAGAGCAGATTCGCCCGGTTTACGCGCGTTTCGAGGCGATGCCGATTCCCGAAGTCGCCAAAGACCCCCAGGCGCGTGAAATTGGCCAGCGTTTGTTTCTGAATGCGTGTGCACAGTGCCATGGTTCTGATGCCAAGGGTTCACCCAGTTTTCCCAACCTGACCGACAAAGACTGGTTGTACGGTGGTTCGCCCGAACAAATCATGCAGTCCATCACCAAAGGGCGTCATGGCATCATGCCGGCCATGGCGGCGCAGGTCAGTGCGGCCGACGCTGCGGCCATTGCCCAATACGTGCGGTCCTTGTCCGGTCTGGCGGCCGATCCGTTGCAAGTGGTGCCAGGTAAACGAGGGTTTGAAAACTTCTGTGTGGCCTGTCACGGTGTGGACGGCAAGGGGAACCAGGCTTTGGGTGCTCCCAACCTGACCGATGACGTCTGGCTGTACAGCAGTTCGGCTACTGCCATTGTGGGGGCCATCCTGAATGGTCACAACAACCGGATGCCTGCCCAGGAAGGTGTGCTTACGCCCGAGCAGATTCGCATGCTTACGGCGTATGTCTGGGGCTTTTCCAATAATTAATGCGGCTACATCATGGATAAGAAACCCGTCGTCTCTATCGAATCCCTTGCCGGGGACGAGGCTGTCCCCGCCTGGCAGCCGCCCAAAATAGAGACGGCGCGCCGCAAAGGGGCATCGCCCCAGGTCGAAAAGGCCTTGGCCGATGTCCGGCGCAAAATCTACCCGCGTGCTGTGTCGGGGCTGTTTGCGCGCTGGCGTCTTATCATGGTGCTGTTCACGCAGCTGGTTTTTTACGGGTTGCCCTGGTTGCAATGGAACGATCGTCAGGCCGTTTTGTTTGACCTGGGTGCCCGCAAGTTTTATATCTTCGGCATGGTCCTGTGGCCACAAGATGTGGTGTATCTGGCCGTGCTGCTGGTGCTTTCAGCCTTGTCGCTGTTTCTGTTTACCGCCATTGCCGGTCGTCTCTTTTGTGGTTATGCCTGTCCGCAAACGGTGTACACCGAAATTTTCATGTGGGTCGAGCGCAAGATCGAAGGCGATCGTCTGGCACGTATACGGCTTGACGAACAGCCCTGGAATTTTCGAAAGCTGCGCCTGAAGGCGGTCAAGCACGCCGTGTGGGTGCTGATTGCACTCTGGACGGGTTTTACCTTTATCGGTTATTTTGCGCCCATTCGTGATTTGGGTGCCGACCTGATGGTGTTTGCACTGGGGCCGTGGCAATGGTTCTGGATGCTGTTCTACGCCTTCGCAACCTGGGGCAATGCCGGGTTCATGCGCGAAGCGGTGTGCAAGTACATGTGTCCCTACGCGCGCTTTCAGAGCGTGATGGTCGACAACGACACCTTTGTCGTTACCTATGACAACGTGCGCGGTGAGCCTCGTGGCGGTCGTTCCCGCAAGGTTGACCACAAAGAAGCGGGCATGGGCGACTGTGTCGATTGCAGTTTGTGTGTCCAGGTCTGTCCTACCGGTATCGATATCCGCAACGGGTTGCAGTACATGTGCATCGGTTGCGGGGCCTGTGTCGATGCCTGTGACCAGGTCATGGACAAAATGGATTATCCCCACGGGCTCATCCGGTATACCTCGGGTAC
>JAAYID010000028.1 GCA_012744285.1 Alcaligenaceae bacterium | reverse complement strand
GGCGCTGCGACATGGGGGTCGTCAGGTTGGACATGAATTCGACGCCGGCAGCCGGGCCATCAACGTACTCGTAGCCCCATTTCCACTGGTAACCGGTGACTTTGACGGTGAGGTCGGCACTGGACGTGTCTTTCATGGCGACCACGGTGCGGGTGGCGGGTAGTGCCATGCCAATGACGATCAGGAAAGGAACGACGGTCCAGGCGATTTCGACGCCAACATGCTCGTGGAACTTGGCCGGGACTGCGCCGCGTGCTTTGCGGTGCATGATCACGGAGTAGAACATAACCCCGAAAACGCCCACGAAAATGACCAGACAGATGATGATCATCATCCAGTGCAGCCAGGCAATATCGTTGGCGATCTGTGTGACACCGGTGGTGAGGTTAAGCTGGTTAACTTTAGGCCCCCCCGGCATATCTGCAACCTGTGCACTTGCCATGCTTGCGGAAAGCAAAGCGCCAGCGCCCAGTACCCCTCTCAACTTCTTCATGCTGACCTCGAAATACGGTGTGCCTTCGCCCGTTGGCAGTTTTAATTAATAGGCCGTAATCAAGAGGCCTGCGGCGAACGCACAATTATCAGATGGCAAGCGCGTAGTACTACGGCCTATGAAAACACTTGCCCCATTGAATTGCTTTTAAACCGCGGAATTATAGCGAACATGCGCACGTCGTGGGGTAAATGGCCGAGCTTCCACTACAATCGCGGCATGAACATTACCTTGCCATCGTCTCTTTCAGCGGCCGTGTCGACCCGTTATCGTGAACTGTTGCCGCGCATCCAGCAGCTGCCTCCCGTCGGGGCGCGTCCACTCACTGTTGCCGGCAGGGTCAGCGGCTGGATTACCGCGCGTGCCACGCAGGCCGTTGCAGGCTTGCCCGGCGTTCAGGTGACTCCCGAAGCGGTGCATGTCCAGTCGCATCACGGGCGCGGTCTGACGCTTGATGCGGTGTTGCAGACGATGGCTGAAACCCTGAAGGCAGCAGGGTGTTTGCGCGGCTGGCGCGACGAGCTGCTGGATGTTGTCGGCGAAGGGCAGGTGCTGGGTGTTATCGAGCGTGCGGCCTTGCGGCCCCTGGGGCTATTGACGCGTGCGGTTCATTTAAATGCCTGGACCCCGGACGGCCGTTTGTATGTGGCGCGCCGGGCAGCGACCAAAACGACCGACCCCGACAGGCTGGATACGCTGGTTGGCGGGTTGTCTGCGGCAGGCGAGACGCTGGATACTTCGCTTTTGCGCGAAAGTCAGGAAGAGGCCGGGTTGTTGCCCGAAATGCTGGTCACGCGTACCCCCGTCCGGGTCATTACCCGGATGCACCGGCGATTGCCGGAAGGTTATCAGGTTGAGGATGCCCTGGTCAGCGAGTGTGTGCTTGACGCATCGGTATGTCCGGTCAATCAGGATGGTGAGGTCAGCGAGATTCTGACGCTTGACATTGACGAGGTTTGGGACCGGGTGCTGGCAGACGACTTTACCCTTGAAGCCGAATTGGTGGTGCTTGACTGTCTGATGCGCTTAAAATGAACTCATCTGCGCCGGCGGCGCGTTTGGCCAAGGAGGCATCATGACAAGCTCGAATACCAATCCTTTTGCGTTACCGGGTTTTGCTCAAATGGGTGACGCTACGCAGAACCCCATGCTGGCCAGCATGGAAATGATGCGTCATGCCTGGCAGAACCTGGCCGGTGCCGGTGCCGGCGCGGGTGCGCTTGGCGGCACGGCCATGGTCGCCCCCCCCATGAGCCTCGAAGAACTTGACCGCCGCATCAACGAACTGCGCACTGTCGAGAACTGGTTGCGCATGAACTTGTCGATGCTCAGCAGCACCATCCAGGGCATGGAAGTCCAGCGTGCCACAATCGCCACCCTGAAGTCGTTCGTGTCCCCGGCCGCCGAAGGCGGTGCCGACGCCCCTTCGGCACTTGAGGTTGCGCTTGGGCTCAAGCCGTCAGGTCAGGCCAAGATCAAGCATGCGTCCGATGCGCCTTCGCCCCGGTCTGGCGGTACGTCGTCTTCATCAGTTTCGGCATCGTCATCCACGTTTTCCTCTGCTGCGCCCGAGTCCGGGCCGGCCTCGGTGTCATCGGTCCTGCCCGGGGTCGGGTCGGCGGATGCCTGGTGGGGCATGCTGCAGCAGCAGTTCGACAGCCTGGCCACAGCGACAGCCGCAGGCCTGAAGAATGCTGAAAGTGTAGTGGCCTCGGCAGGGAACGCGGCCACAACCGCATCCAAGGGGGCCGCTGCCACGGTTTCGAGTATGTCGTCGGGGCTGGGGCAGGCGGTGTCGGGTCTGGCCGCTCAGGCCAAGCCGGCGCGCGCCTCAAAAAAGACGCAGGCGGCTGAGCCTGGTGCTTCCCGTGCGGCGGTTAAGTCGACGGCAACGTCCCGCGCTCCTCGAAAGCGGCCGACTGCGCCGAAATCGGCCTCCTGATCCACTTTCTTACACCCTTTAGGTTAATCCCCGTTTCATGTTGAATATCGTTATTTTGGCGGCAGGTTTGGGCAAGCGTATGCAGTCCAGCTTGCCCAAGGTGCTGCACGCCGTTGCCGGCAAATCGATGCTGGCGCATGTCATTGAAAACGCCCGCATGCTTGAGCCGTCGCGTATTGTGGTTGTTGTCGGGCATGGTGCCGATGCCGTGAAAGCGGCATTTGCACACGAGGCCGGTCTTGATTTTGTACTGCAAAGCCCACAGCAAGGAACCGGGCATGCGGTTATGCAAGCCGTACCGGTGCTGGATGACGACCCGCAAAGCGTTACCCTGGTGCTGTACGGCGATGTGCCTCTGGTGCAGTCCAATACCTTGCGCAACTTGCTGGACGCATGCGGGGGCGGGGTGGCTATCCTTACCGAGAAGCTGTCAGACCCGACGGGCTATGGCCGGATTGTTCGCAATGGCAGCGGGCAGGTGCAGCGTATCGTCGAGCATAAAGATGCCACTGCCGAAGAACTGACCCTTAACGAAGTCAATACGGGCATTCTGGCAGCGCCGACGGCCCGGCTCAAGCACTGGTTGTCGCAGTTGCGTAATGATAACGCGCAGGGCGAGTACTACCTTACCGATATCATCGGCATGGCGGTGGCCGAAGGCATCTCGGTGGGGGCGGCGCATCCGTCCGCGTCCTGGGAAACCCTCGGGGTCAACAGTCGCGCGCAGCAGGCCCAGCTTGAACGCCTTTGGCAGGCCGAACAGGCGCGTCGTCTGCTGGACGACGGCGTTACTTTGGCAGACCCCGGGCGTTTCGATTTGCGCGGTACATTGCAGTGCGGCCGCGATGTTTTCATTGACGTGGGCTGTGTGTTCGAAGGCCACGTTGTGCTCGAAGACGGGGTACGTGTCGGCCCGCATTGCGTCATACGCCATTCCCATGTTGGCGCCGGCACGTTCATTGATGCCTTCAGTCACCTTGATAACGCCCGTATCGGCCAGAGCGCCCGCATCGGGCCTTATGCGCGTCTGCGTCCGGGTGCCGACATCGGTGATACGGCGCATGTCGGGAATTTTGTCGAAATCAAGAATAGTCAGTTGGGTAAAGGGTCCAAAGCCAACCACCTGGCCTACATTGGTGATGCCCATGTCGGTGAGCGTGTCAATATCGGTGCGGGTACCATTACGTGTAACTACGATGGCGTCAACAAGTTTCAGACGGTCATTGAAGATGACGTCTTCATTGGTTCGGACACCCAGCTGGTTGCGCCAGTCCGGGTTGGCAAGGGGGCCACGCTGGGGGCTGGCACAACCCTCACCAAAGATGCTCCGGCAGGGCAGTTGACGCTGTCGCGCACACGTCAGCAAACGGTTCCCGGTTGGCAGCGTCCGGTCAAGAAGTCATGAGGCCAGGGTCAGCGTTGTGACTGTCATCGAATCTCCTGCTCACGCAGCGGCATCGGCGCCCGACGGGCTGCCGATGCCGCGCCGCTTTTGGGCTATTGTCACGTTGATGGTCAGTCTGGCGATTTCCGCGCTGGATGTCACCATGGCGAATGTGGCTCTTCCGGCGATTGCCGCCGATCTGGGCATCGAACCGCGCAAGGTGGTTTGGGTCATGATCGCCTACAACGTGACCATGCTTGTCACGTTATTGCCGTTGTCGGCACTGGCCGAGCGTGTCGGTTTCCGGCGCATGTTTGTGGTCGGCATCAGTCTGTTCATGTTCTGGGCCGTGGCTGTTGCGTTGTCCAATTCGTTCACCATGCTCATGGTGGCCCGCACGATTCAGGCCGTGGGTACGTCAATGCTGATGTGCATGTTTGGCGGCATGGTGCGCAACATTTACCCGGCCTCGCAGTTGGGGTTCGGTATCAGCCTCAACTCGCTGATTGTGTCGGTGATGGCTGTGTTGGGGCCGACGCTGGGTGCGTTCATTATCGAGTGGCTGTCCTGGCAGTGGATGTTTTTCCTGTATATCCCGGCGTGTATTGCGACGTATTTCGGGGTCAGGTTCCTGCCCGATGTGCCGCGGGTATCGCGGCCCTTCGATTGGCTGGCTTGCGGGCTGAGTGCGCTGGCGCTGGGGTTGTTTGTGATTGGCCTCGACCTGTTGCTCAGTGCGACATCGTGGGCTCTGGTTGCCTTGCTGGTCGCTGCCATCGCCGGGGTGCTGCTGTACCAGCGCTCGCGTGTGCAGGATGCCCCGGTGGTTCCGCTTGATTTGTTGCGGGTCAAGCCGGTAGCGTATGCCGTGGGGGCTTCGGCCGCTGTGTTTGCCGGTCAAACCACGGCGTTCGTGGCGTTTCCGTTTTACCTGATCAGTGTGTTGGGCTATGGCTATGCCGAAATCGGTATCCTGATGGGGGGGTGGGCTATCGGTTCGGCCATCATGGCGCCGGTGTCCGGTTATTTGTCTGACCGTTATCCGGTGGCCGTGCTGTGCGGTATTGGCGCCACATTTTCTGCCGGTGGGCTGATCTGGATCCTGCTGATGCCTGAAGGGGCCTCGCTGGTGTCGACCTGGATGCCCATGCTGGTGGGTGGGCTTGGTTTTGGTTTTTTCCAGTCGCCCAACAATCGGGCGATGCTGGCGGGTGCGCCGCGCCATCGCAGCGCTGCGGCCGGCGGGTTGCAGGCCACCACGCGGGTGTTCGGCCAAAGCGTTGGTACGGCATTGGCGGCGGTGGCGTTTCAGGCTGGCGGGCCGTATGGGGCTTCGGTTGCGATCGGTGTCGGTATCACACTGGCGCTATCAGCGCTCGTCATCAATATCGTGCGTCACTTTGATCCGTCGGCAGGTCTCGACGCCTAGCACTGCTCCGCTTTTTGCCGCATCTGCGGTATTGAAACAGGTTGATTCATGCGCATTTTGCTGCTTAATTTTGAGCGGGGTTGGCGGGGTGGTGAGCGTCAGACACTGTTTTGTCTGGAGCAGTTCCGGTTCCAGGGGCATGATGCGCAGTTGTTGGCGCGCCGAGGTCAGCCCCTGGCTTTGGCTGCCCGTCAGGCCGGGTTTGTCGTACATGAGGTAGCCAGTGTGGCGGGCCTGGTGGCGTTTTTGCTGGTGCGGGGGCGTCGTTTCGATATTCTGCATGCGCAAACGGCCAATACCCTGACCTGGCTGGCCGCGCTCAAGCCGGCTCTAGGTCGCCCGGTCGTTTTTACTCGTCGCACTGCTTTTCCGCTAACCGCTTCAAAAACTACCAAAACACTCTGGAAATGGCGTCGTGTCGATGGTTTTGTGGCGATCAGCGAAGCGGCTGCTGCAGAGCCCCGGCGCCTTGGTCTGTCCGTTTCCATCATTCGCAGTGCGGCCGTTCCGGTCGAATCCGATCGTGTGCGCATCGATGCACTGATCCAGCAGTATGGTCTGCAGCAGCGCCGCGTGATCGGTACGGCGGCGGCGTTGACGCGTGAAAAAGATCCTCTGACACTGATCCGTGCTGCCCATCATTTACGTAAAACCCATCCCGATGTCTTGTTTCTTCATTTTGGGGCCGATGGCGATGTGTCGTTTGCCGCCCGCCAGCTGGTTACCGAGTTGAATCTGGGGTCACACTACGTTTTCGCGGGTTTTGAGCCGGGTATCGAAGCACTTTATTCTGCATTCGATGTGTTTGCCTTGTCTTCGGTTCATGAGGCGCTGGGCAGCAGTGTGCTGGATGCGTTTTATCAACGCGTGCCGGTGGTGGCCACCCGGGCCGGCGGTCTGGCCGAAGTGCTGGCTGATGAGCGCGGGATACTTTGCGATATTGCCGATTACCGTGCCATGGCGGCAGGGGTTGGTCGTTTACTCGATGATGCCGGGCTGCGTCAGGCCGTGACCGAGAAAGCGCATGCGTATGTCATGGCCGAGCACGGCGTTGCCATGATGGGGCAGCGCTACGTGTCGATTTATGAACGGCTGGTTTCCGCTGCGGGCTGAGTCGTGTTGATTCGTACCGGGGTGTTGTACCTGTTGCCAAGGCCAGGTCGTTAGCGGTGGGGCTACGCCGGCGGCAGGATCTGCACACGTGTGTCGAACTTGGCCCGATGCGTTGAAAAGAATGTGCGTACATTGCGAACATTGCGTTGCGAGGTGAACACCCGGTGGGCCAGCGCGTGGTAGGCCGGCATATCCGGAACGTTGGCTACGACAATGAAATCAGGGCCCGGCGACACCCGGTAGCACTGCACGATGGCTTCGTCTTGCATCATGTGTGCTTCGAAGATGGCGAAGTTTTCGGCCGTTTGTACGTCGAGTGTGATTTCGCAGATGGCGGTCAGGCTGTTGCCCAGCCGTTCGGGGTTAACGATGGCGACCTGTTTTTCGATGATGCCGGTTTGGATCAGCCGCCGGACACGGCGCAGGCAGGTGGGGGGCGAGGCATGTACCTGTTGGGCCAGTTCCTGGTTGGTCAGGCTGGCATCGTATTGAAGATGTTCAAGAATACGCCGGTCAAGGTCGTCGAGCTCTGGGGCGGGTGCTGTTGGCCGTGCTGGCGTTGCTGGTAGGTGCTGGCGTGTTGCGGGTGTCGGGGGTGTCGTCATTCAGAGGCTTGCGTTGACGCCCGGAAGAGCGTTTCTGGTTGTGGGTTTGAGTTGCCTTGGTGTGGCCGGAGGTGACCCGCATGTGCATGATGGTGTGACATGCGCAAGGCTTTTGTGAAATATTATTTCATCACTTGCTGTCCATGAAATTATATTTCATGGTTAAGTTTAATAAGAAATTTAATTTCTTTGACTATTGCGCACAATACGTTATCTCATCAAGGAGTTCCAGTTATGTGCGGTATTGTCGGCGCTGTTGCGCAACGTGATGTCACCCCTGTCCTGCTCGAAGGTTTGAAGCGGCTTGAGTACCGGGGCTACGATTCGTGTGGTGTGGCGGTTCACGCCGATGGCCAGCTGCGTCGGGCGCGAAGTACGCAACGGGTGGCTGAACTTGAGCGTGAAATCCAGGAGGGCCACCTTGGGGGGTTCACGGGTATTGCGCATACCCGCTGGGCGACCCATGGCGCACCGGCCACACATAACGCGCACCCCCATTTTTCGGGGCAAAGCCGCGGTACGGCCCGTATTGCGCTGGTGCATAACGGCATTATCGAAAACCACGACGAACTGCGTGCCGAGCTTGAGGCGGTGGGTTATGTGTTTGAAAGCCAGACCGATACCGAGGTCATCGCGCACCTGGTCGACCACTTGTATACCGCCGATCTGTTCGAGGCCGTTCAGCAGGCAACGCGGCGTCTGGCGGGGGCCTACGCGATTGCGGTGTTCTGCCACGACGAGCCGCACCGCGTTGTCGGTGCCCGGCAAGGCTCGCCGCTGGTGGTGGGCCTGGGTCAGAATGAAAATTTCCTGGCCTCAGACGCGTTGGCGTTGGCCGGTACGACGGATCAGATCGTTTACCTTGAAGACGGTGACGTCGTAGACCTGCAGTTGTCGCGGGTATGGATTGTCGATGGGCAAGGTCAGCCGGTAGGGCGGGCTGTGCATACGGTGCACATTCATACCGGGGCGGCCGAACTGGGCCCGTATCGTCACTACATGCAGAAGGAAATTTTCGAGCAGCCGCGCGCCGTTGGCGATACGCTGCAGGACATCCAGAGCATTACGCCCGAACTGTTCGGTGACGGGGCGTACAAGGTGTTCAATGACATTGACAATGTGCTGATTCTCGCTTGCGGCACCAGCTACTACGCCGGTGTGACCGCACGCTACTGGATCGAATCCATCGCCAAAATTCCGGTCAACGTTGAAATTGCCAGTGAATATCGTTACCGCGACAGCGTGCCGAATGCGCGCACACTGGTGGTGACCATTTCGCAGTCGGGTGAAACGGCCGATACCCTGGCCGCGCTGAAGCATGCCCGTCACCTGGGCATGACGAATACACTGACGATCTGCAATGTGGCGACCAGCGCCATGGTGCGAGAATGCAAGCTGGCGTATAT
>JAAYID010000282.1 GCA_012744285.1 Alcaligenaceae bacterium | reverse complement strand
ATATCGGCCTTGGTTTCAAGGTCGGGCAGAATGTTGATGGCGGCGTCGGTAATAAACAGCAGGTCATCATGGTTCGGCACGTCCATGATGAACACATGACTCAAACGACGCCCGGTGCGTAGCCCACCCTTGTGCGCCAGAACCGCGTGCAGCAACTCATCGGTATGCAAGCTGCCCTTCATGAGCAACGTGGCCCGCCCTGACTGGACCGCCTCGACAGCCAGCTCGGCCGACGCATGGCTGTGCGGGGTATCAATAATTTCAAGGCCATCAAGCTTGAAGCCATGCTGGCGGGCCAGATCATGAATACGCTGGGCAGGACCAACCAGCAATGGCACGAACAACCCCAGCTCGCCGGCCTCGATGGCTGCCCCGAGCGATGTTTCATCACACGGATGCGCAACCGCACAAATACGCCGCCCGCTTTCCTGGGCCTGCTGAATGAAGGTATCGTATCGAACAGATTTAGACATGTTTTCCCCGATCAATACATGTGCTGGCCGCCGTTCATGGCGACGTTTTCACCGGTCATGAAGCCGGCAGCCTCACTGGCGATAAAGGTGACCAAGGCGGCGATTTCGGACGGCTGCCCCAGACGCCCCATGGGAATTTGAGGAATTACCTGGTTCTTGAGCACATCTTCGGGAACAAGCCGAACCATCGGAGTATCCAGGTAGCCCGGTGACACCGAGTTGACGGTCACGCCTTTACGAGCCGTTTCCAGGGCCAGTGCCTTGGTAAAGCCGTAGATACCGGCTTTGGCCGCCGAATAGTTGGTTTGACCAAACGCACCCTTGCTGCCATTGACTGACGAGATGCTGATGATGCGCCCCCATCCACGTTGCACCATCGGGCCATAGAACGATTTGGTCATATTGAAGACGGAATCAAGATTGGTGCGCAAGACGGCATCCCAATTGTCTTTATCCAGTTTGGCCAATGACGCATCACGCGTAATACCGGCGTTGTTCACCAGAATATCCACCTGGTGACCATCGGCAAACACCTGTTCAGCACACTGCTGACATGAATCAAAATCGGCAACGTCAACCGGATACGCCTTGAAGGCATACCCCTCGGACGCCGTACGCGACAACCAGGATTGCGGGTCTTCGTGACCGGGAAAATAGGTAACCAGCACGTTATGGCCGGCATCGTGCAACGCTTTCGCGGTTGCCTCTCCCAAACTTCCCAAACCACCCGTTACCAATGCTGTGCGACGTTGTGTCATAACTACCTCATCAAGAAGAAAATAATTCGATGGCTTTTTTCACCACCGCATACAGGGTGGCCAGCAGGCCGATACCCAGTAAAACCATACCCGGGTTGCGATCCCGGAAACCCACGCCAATAATCAACAGCAAAACGCCGATGATAAAAATTACCAGCACAGTGTTATTACCAAAAAACATGGCAAAGCTCCGCACGACAGCCAGAACGGATCGTACCGGGGAAATATGACAAATTCCCCGGTCAAGCCTTTCCGGAATTACGAAAAACCAAGGGGCGCTGAATCAGACGCCCCCTTGGTGACAGGGTTGTTTATATCAGAGGTCCGGCAGTGAAAGCCGCTCAAGGAACTCGGGAATGGTATAGGTTGTACCATTAACCACGACACGCTGATCTTTATATCGAATCGCGCTGGTCAAGACACCATCGGCATACTTGGCCAAACCCGTCCGTGTCAGTACGCCGGCATACATATCGAACAACATGCGTGCCGTCGCATTGGCGCGCTCTGCGTCTTCTGTGCCCGACATCATTTGGGCGTACAGTTTGGCAACCATTGATTTGCTGACCGAAGCCGACACATCAACCTGCCCCACGGCCTGCATCAGCAACTCGTCTGAGGGCGCATCAATGAGCGCAAAGTCGGGCCGGACAAAATCAAATGTTGCCGACAAACTGCTTTGCCCCTCGCCGTTATCCCAGACGAAGGGATCAAGGGCCAAGGACGGTTTCGACTTGAGCAGTTCGAACAAATGCTCGCGCAATCGCAACACATCGCGATCATCAAGATCGGCCAGATCGTCGTCAGACAGGCCCTGCTCGGCCAGGATGGCATCGTATTGACCGGTCAGGGCCTGGAAGGCCTTCAGATCAAGACGACTGACCTGAAACGCCGCACTGAGCTTGCCCAGGTTGACGTCAGACGAATGCACCGCCTGAACCTCGTAGCGGGCCTTCCCGTCAAACAAGCCGTTCTGTTCAGAACTTTCGCCGGTCAGGGTAAAGGCATCCAGACGAACTTTGGCATTGTCGGAGCCCGTATAAAGGGTCTGGGCAATATCAAAGCGGATTTTCGCCGGCTGGTCGCCTTCGAATGAATACGATTTATCGAACGTCAGGGCCTGCAGCGAGAAAGACTCATCATCGGGCAACCGGGCCGAAAACGAAGGAAAATCACCCTGGGTAGCGATAGCGGCCAGATCCGGGGCATAAGTCAACTTGAGATGCCCCCCGCCAAACGATACTTTGGCCTCGGCGTCGGTGGTGAAATCAACCGCCTCGAAGTGCCAGTCGGACTCTCCGGCCCCATTAAAGCCAATGCGGGACGCAATCGACAAAGGCGAACGCCCCCCAAGGGCGTCGAACCAGCGCTGGCTGCCGGCGCTGGGCATCAGTGTGGCCTGGCTGGTGGCCAACACCGGCGTCAGGTCACCCTGGCGAACCGCCGACCACGGAAACGGCCCATGATGCAGCGTATCAGCCAGCAGGAATTCGGTGACTTCCCCGCCGGACCCCGAGAACTTCAGCGAATAAATGATGTTTGAGGAAAGCCAGCCCCGATCGTAACGACTGATCGACAACTTCACCGGCTGGGTACTGAGCTCTTCACCCAATACCTTGCCCAGCCGGGTGTTTCCTTCAACAATCGCCGTCTCGATATAGTCTTGCGCACGTTGACCGACATACCAACTGGAAATGCCATACGCCACGGCACCCGCCAACACCACCCCGACAACCCCCACACTTTTTTTCATGCCTCGTCCTGATCTGCTTGTTTTGAAAGCCCCTTGGGCAGGGGAAATGCGATATTTTCTTCAGTGCCGGGCAAGGT
>JAAYID010000281.1 GCA_012744285.1 Alcaligenaceae bacterium | reverse complement strand
CAACCCTCAAGTTTACTTCAGCCGGGTAAAGTTAGAATCTACCCATGCGCAGCGACCCCACTCCTCACCTGTCTGACCGCGAGCGTGCGGCCATCCGCATGATTCCGTTCATTGTCGGATGTGCCCTGTTCATGCAAATGCTGGATGCCACCGTCGTGGCAACTGCCATTCCGGCCATGGCCCTGGCCCTGAACACCACACCGGTCAGCATGAACGTGGCCATTACCAGCTACCTGCTGGCCCTGGCCGTGTTCGTACCGGTCAGTGGCTGGGCAGGCGAGCGTTTCGGCGCACGCCGGGTCTTCATCATGGCCATTGTGCTGTTCTCGGTCGCATCAATGGCCTGCGCGCTATCGCAAACCTTGCAGCAACTGGTCATCGCCCGATTGGTCCAAGGGCTGGCCGGAGCCATGATGGTGCCGGTGGGGCGCGTTATCATGCTGCAACGCACGCCCAAACAAGACCTGCTGAAAGCCATGTCGTTTCTGGCCATGCCCGCGCTGCTGGGCCCCATCATGGGCCCACCGCTGGGCGGTTTTCTGGTCACTTATGCCTCGTGGCACTGGATCTTCCTGATCAATATCCCCGTTGGGGTATTAGGCATTTACCTGACCCTGAACTACATCCGGGCTGATCTTCCCTCGCACGCTCGCCCCCTTGACTGGATCGGTTTCATCCTGAGCGGTGTCGCGCTGGCGGCATTGGTGTGGGGGTTCGAATCAACCGGCAATGCAGACATGTCACTGGCCCAGACCCTGACCCTGATCGGCACGGGGCTGACCTGCGGACTGCTGTACCTGTGGCACGCCCGCCATCACCCGCACCCCATTCTTGACCTTGGCCTGCTACGCATACCGTCATTCGCCATTTCGGTTCTGGGCGGCAACCTGTGCCGCTTCATGGTGGGGGGCACCCCGTTCTTGCTGGCTATCTTGCTGCAGGTTGCCTTTGACATGTCGGCCTTTACGGCAGGGCTGATCACTTTTACCAGCGCAGCTGGAGCACTGGTCATGAAGTTCATTGCCAGCCGCGTTATCGAGACCTTTGGCTACAAACGGGTACTGATGTTCAACGCCCTGGTTGCCGGCTCCCTGACCGCCCTGTGCGCCCTGTTTCAAACCACCACCCCCTTCTGGCTGATGATTATCATTCTGGCGATTGGCGGCGTGTTCCGTTCGCTGCTGTTCACTGCGGTCAACACCCTGACCTACGCCGAACTGAACCCGGATCAAATGAGCAAAGCCAGCACGTTTGCCGCCATGGCCCAGCAACTGGGTGTCAGCCTTGGGGTAGGTTGTGCAGCGCTGGCCATGAACCTGAGCATGAACGCACGAGGTGCCAACACTCTGGTGCAGTCTGATGTCGCCTGGGGTTTCATCACCATCGGAGGTTTTTGCGCCTTGTCATTTTTCTCGTTTTTGCGTCTGCCGGCCAACGCCGCCGCGCAGCTTCAAAAACGGGCAAACAGCGCATCAAAAGACTGACGCCAACAGGCGTATGGCTGATCACGACACACCGGAACCTCTCCCGGGCCACGGGAACATCACACGTTGCCGGACGCAGTTTCACGGGCTGGCATCGAGATGAATCAACCCGTATCTTCCATCAGCATCACCAGTTTGCAGTCGGGCCGAACCGCCAGACTGAACGTCATTTGCCGATAAAACACCCGACCGGTGTCGGGATGATGAAAGCCACGCCGCCCCCCTTCACGCTCGACCACGGTTTGCCGCGTCCACCAATGTTCAAACGTAGGACTCGACGAACGCAGCAGGTCGATCAATTGACTGATCTGGGGATCATCGGTATGCGCCACGGTATCGGCACGGAACTCGGCCACGACACGCCGGGCACGGGTTTCCCAATCGACCACCAGATCAAGGGCAGCCGGATCAATAAACAGGTAACGCAACAGGTTCGGCTCGGGCTCATGGCCCGGCCAGCCCCGAAACAAGCGACGCAACGGCGCATTGCTGGCCAGCATCATCCAGGCCCGGTCAATGATGTAGGCCGGCACAATAATACTGTCGACACAGGCCTGCAAGCCTTCCGGTAATTCGCTGGGTGCTTCACGGGCATGATCAGGATCGGCGCATTCAGCCAGTTCAAACAGGTAATGCCGCTCGGCACGCGTCATGTGCAGAACATTGGCCAGACGCGCCAAGACCTGGGCCGATACGGCCACATCACGGCCCTGCTCGATCCAGGTGTACCAGGTAATGCTGATGCCGGCCAGTTGGGCCACTTCTTCGCGCCGCAACCCCGGCGTACGACGACGTAACCCGGCCGGCAACCCTACACTGGCCGGCGTAACACGCGCCCTGACACTGCGTAAAAAATCACCCAGAGCACGGCGCCTGGACAGCCCCGCAGGCTGATCAGGCGCCAGTGACTCTGCGTCGGCCGTCATGCCTTACTGCTTGCCCAGAATGGGAGCCAGCGTACGACGTACGTCATCTTCAGTACGACCGCTGCGCTGAACATAGTCAGCCAGCTGGTCGGCACCGATGGTGCCGACGTTGAAGTACTGGGACTGCGGATGGCTGAAATAAAAACCGGAGACGCTGGAAGCCGGATACATCGCATAAGAATCTGTCAGCAGCATCTGGATCTCTTCAGCATCCAGCACATGGAACATGTCTTTCTTGACGATGTGTTCCGGGCACGCCGGATACCCCGGTGCCGGACGAATACCTTGATACTTCTCGTCAATCATGGCCTGGTTATCGAGCGACTCGTCGGGCACATACCCCCATAGGTCGGTGCGCACACGGGCATGCAGGCATTCGGCAAAAGCCTCGGCAAAACGGTCGGCGAGCGCCTTGAGCATGATCGATGAATAATCATCGTTCTGGCGCTCGAACTCGGCTTCACGCTTTTCAATACCCAGCCCGCCGGTGACGGCAAACATGCCGATGTAATCGGCCACACCCGACGATTTGGGCGCGATGAAATCGGCCAGACACTTGTTGTCGACACCTTCCCGCTTGACGCCCTGCTGACGAACATTACGCCAGGTCAGCAACACCTCGGTACGGCTTTCATCGGTGTAAATCTCGATGTCGTCATCATTGACCGTATTGGCCGGGTAAAACGCCACCACCCCATTAGCCGTCAGCCAGCGGCCATCAATGATTTTGCGCAGCATGGCCTGGCCATCGGCGAACACTTTACGGGCTTGCTCGCCGACCACCTTGTCATCGAGAATCGCCGGGTACTGGCCAAACAGGCTCCAGGTCTGGAAGAAGGGTGTCCAGTCAATATAGTTGGCCAGTTCAGCCAGATCGTAGTTCTTGAACGTGCGCCGACCGATGAACTTGGGCCGGGGCGGCGTATACGATGACCAGTCAATGGCAGGTTTATTGGCACGCGCCTGCTCGATGCTGATGATGGGCAACTCTTTGCGGTTGGCATGGCGCTCGCGCACCAGGTCATATTCTTTGGCGACATCGTCAAGGTAGACCTGCCGCTGATCGGATAGCAGGTTGGTCGCGACACCGACCGAACGGCTGGCATCGGGCACGTAGATGACCGGGCCGCTGTAGTTGGGGGCAATCTTGACGGCCGTATGCACACGACTGGTTGTTGCGCCACCCACCAGCAAGGGGATCTTGCGACTGCGGAAATACTCGTCGCGCTCCATTTCCGAGGCCACGTACGCCATTTCCTCGAGACTGGGCGTAATCAAACCGGAAAGCCCGACGATGTCGGCGTTTTCTTCCTTGGCCTTCGCCAGAATTTCGGCACACGGCACCATGACGCCCATATTCACGACTTCAAAGTTATTGCACTGAAGCACCACCGTCACGATGTTTTTGCCAATATCGTGGACATCGCCCTTGACGGTGGCCATGACGATCTTGCCTTTGGCGCGCACATCGCCCCCCGCCGCGGCAATCTGGCGCTTTTCTTCTTCGATGAACGGCACCAGGTGGGCCACTGCCTGCTTCATCACCCGTGCCGACTTGACCACCTGGGGAAGGAACATTTTGCCAGCCCCGAACAGGTCGCCGACCACATTCATGCCGTCCATCAGCGGGCCTTCAATCACCTGGATGGGACGACCACCCTGGTCGGCAATTTTCTGGCGGACCTCTTCGGTGTCTTCCACAATGAACGTGGTAATCCCATGTACCAGAGCGTGCGCCAGGCGTTTCTCGACAGGCTGTTCACGCCATGCCAGATCTTCTTCTTTCTTGGTGCCAGACCCTTTGACGGTTTCCGCAAACTCGACCAGACGCTCGGTGGGCGTACGCGTATCGGCCGCATCAACTTTGCCCAAAGGGTCCTGGCGATCAAGTACAACGTCTTCGATCAGGTCAAGCAACCGCTTGTCGATATCCTGATAAACCCCCAGCTGGCCCGCATTGACGATGCCCATCGTCATGCCTTCCTTGATGGCGTAGTACAGGAAAACCGTGTGGATGGCTTCACGCACGGCTTCGTTGCCACGGAACGAGAAGCTGACGTTCGATACGCCGCCCGAAACCCGGGCATGAGGCAAATTGTCGGTGATCCAGCGCGTCCCTTCGATGAAATCGACGGCGTAATGGTTATGCTCTTCGATACCCGTGGCAATCGCGAACACGTTCGGGTCAAAAATAATGTCTTCCGGCGGAAAACCGACTTCTTCGACCAGCAATTTGTAGGCCAGCCCGCAAATATCGATCCGGCGTTGCAGCGTGTCAGCCTGGCCTTTTTCATCAAAGGCCATGACCACCGCAGCGGCGCCGTACTTGCGGCATAACCGGGCATGCTCGAGAAACGCCTCGACCCCTTCCTTCATGGAAATGGAGTTGACCACCGCCTTACCCTGCACGCACTGCAACCCGGCTTCGATCACTTCCCATTTGGAACTGTCGATCATGATGGGAACGCGCGAAATATCGGGTTCGGAAGCTACCATATTCAGGAAACGGCGCATGCACGCCACCGAATCCAGCATGGCTTCGTCCATGTTGATATCGATGATCTGGGCCCCGTTTTCAACCTGCTGACGCGCCACGGCCAGCGCCTCGTCGTACTTTTCTTCACGAATCAGACGCAAAAACATTTTGCTGCCGGTGACGTTGGTACGCTCGCCGACGTTGATGAACAATGAATCTTTGTCAAAGTTCAGCGCCTCAAGGCCCGACAAGCGGGTTTTGACCGGGATCTCGGGCACCGTGCGCGTGGGCAGATCCTGAACGCGCTCAACGATGGCACGAATATGATCTGGCGTGGTACCACAACAACCGCCCACCATATTCACCAGCCCAGCGGTCGCAAATTCGCGCAACAACGACGAGGTGTCATCGGGGGTTTCATCAAAGCCGGTTTCTGCCATCGGATTGGGCAGACCGGCGTTGGGATACACACACACATAGGTGTCGCAAATTTTGGACAGCTCGGCAACGTACGGGCGCATCAGGGCGGCGCCCAGGGCGCAGTTCAGCCCGATGGTGACCGGACGGGCATGGCGCACCGAGTTCCAGAACGCTTCGACGGTTTGCCCCGACAAGATACGACCGGACGCGTCAGTGACCGTACCGGAAATCATGACCGGCAAGCGGACCCCGCGCGCTTCAAACACACTTTCAACCGCAAAAATGGCGGCCTTGGCATTGAGCGTATCGAAGATGGTTTCAATCAGGACGATATCAATGCCGCCATCGAGCAGGCCTTCAAGCTGCTCGGTGTACGCCACCCGCAACTCATCGAAAGTGACATTACGAGCACCCGGATCGTTGACATCGGGTGAAATGGACGCCGTTTTGGGTTGAGGCCCAAGCGCCCCGGCGACAAAACGCGGATGATCAGAGGTACTGAACTCTTGACACGCTTGCCGCGCCAGACGGGCGGATTCAAGATTGAGTTCATAAGCCAATCCGGGCAAATCGTAATCGCCCTGCGCAACCGAAGTGGCACCAAACGTATTGGTTTCAATGACATCAGCGCCAGCCGCCAGGTACTGACGATGGATATCCAGAATGATGTCAGGCCGGACCAGCGACAAGAGTTCGTTGTCGCCCTTCAGATCTTTGCCATGATCGGCAAACCGGGCCCCGCGGAAGTCGTGCTCTGACAGCTTGTACTGCTGGATCATGGTACCCATGGCCCCGTCCAGCACCAGGATGCGAGACGCCAGCCGCCGGACAAATTCGGCACCGTGGGTGTAAGACGACAAGGGATAGGGCAACTTTGGATAAGACACGCGGCGAGACCTGTTGATTAAAAAGGGAATTCCGGGTGGTATTGTAACTTGCGAGGGTGGGTCCCGCCCGGGTACGCAAGAAGCGCGCTCTGACTCTACAATAGACCCCATTGCCGGGCCGTCAGACCTGCCCGGCCCTCAACTTGCGCAATTTTCATCCCATGAACTCAAACGACATCTTCACGCTGGCTGGCAAAACCTACAACTCCCGTTTGCTGGTCGGTACCGGAAAATACAAAGACTTCCAGGAAACCCGCGAAGCCATTGATGCCAGTGGCGCCGAAATCGTTACCGTCGCCATTCGCCGCACCAACATCGGCCAGAACGCCAACGAGCCGAACCTGCTCGATTTCCTGCCTCCCTCCCGCTTCACCATCCTGCCCAACACCGCCGGCTGCTTTACCGCCGAAGACGCCGTACGCACACTGCGACTGGCACGTGAACTGCTCGACGGCCACGCACTGGTCAAGCTCGAGGTTTTGGGCAGTGCCGACAATCTTTTCCCCAATATGCCTGAAACGCTCAAGGCCGCCAAGACCCTGGTCGATGATGGCTTTGATGTCATGGTTTATTGCACCGATGACCCGATCCAGTGCCGCATGCTCGAAGACCTCGGCTGCATCGCGGTCATGCCGCTGGCGTCGCTGATCGGTTCGGGCATGGGTATTCTCAACCCCTGGAATCTGCGTCTGATCATTGACCAGGCCCATGTGCCGGTGCTGGTTGACGCCGGGGTTGGCACGGCTTCCGACGCCGCCATTGCCATGGAACTGGGCTGTGATGGCGTCTTGATGAACACCGCCATTGCGGGTGCACAAAACCCGGTACTGATGGCCAGTGCCATGAAAAAAGCCGTAGAAGCCGGACGCGAAGCCTTTCTGGCCGGCCGCATGCCACGCAAGTACTACACCGCCAGCCCAAGTTCGCCCACCGAAGGGCTGATCCAGTCCCGGGGCAAATAATGATTCCAAATACGCTTTCCATCGCCGGGGTCGACCCCTCTGGCGGTGCCGGCATCCTCGCTGACATCAAGGCCATGAGTGCACTGGGGGCCTACGGCACCGCGGTAGTTGCGGCACTGACCGCCCAGAATACGCGCGGCGTTACCGGCATTGCACCCGTCCCTCCCGAATTTGTGGCGCAACAAATCGACACCCTGTTCGACGATGTGCGCATTGACGCCGTCAAAATCGGCATGCTGGGCCAACAGGCCGTGACGCGGGTCGTGGCTGAACGACTAGCGCACTGGAAACCGGCTCACATCGTGCTCGATCCGGTCATGATTGCCAAAAGCGGCGACGCCCTGCTCGAAAAACCCGCCATCAATGAATTGCGCGAAAGCCTGTTGCCCCTGGCAACCGTACTCACGCCCAACCTGCCCGAGGCCGGTGTACTGCTGGGCATGAGCCCGGTTGACAGCGTCAAAGAAATGCGACGCGTGGCCGAACGTTTGCGCCGCCTGCTGAACGACGACGGCCAGCGCTGGGTATTTCTGAAGGGCGGCCACTTGCCCGGCAACGATACCATCGACCTGCTGCACGATGGCGACAAACTCATCGAGCTGCCAGGTCATCGCATTGCCACCCGCAACACTCACGGCACGGGCTGCACACTGTCAGCCGCACTGGCCGCACTGCTGCCGCAAACCCCCGATTTCGTCGAGGCAGCACGCCGTGCCAAAGCCTACCTGGTCGCCGCCATTGAACATGCAGACGAACTCCAGGTGGGCAACGGGCACGGTCCGGTCCACCACTTCCACCCCTGGTGGCAGGGCGTCTGACTGCAGTCTGAACGGCAACGCCGCAGCCGTCACCGAATGGGTACAATAAGTTCAACTTTATTTTTTGCATCGAAAGGTTATGAACGCCACAGGTCTATCCAACGTCGAACAAGCCCGTTTCAATATGGTCGAACAGCAAATTCGTCCCTGGAATGTCTTTGACAAAACCGTGCTGCAGGCCCTGTTCGATGTCCCGCGCGAACGCTTCGTTCCGCAAGGCATGAAGGCCTTGGCGTTCTCTGATGTTGAACTGCCCCTGATCATCCATGCCATCGATACGCATGAAACCATGCTCACCCCGAAAATAGAGGCGCGGCTGGCCCAGGAACTGTTGCTCGACCCTACTGACTGCGTACTTGAAATCGGTACAGGCTCGGGTTACCAGGCGGCTTTGCTCACCCGGCTGGCTCAACAGGTCACCACGGTGGAGATCGACAGCAAAATTGCAGCATTCGCCACTGAAAACCTGCAACGCGAGCACATCAGCAAAGTCACCGTTGAGGTTGGCGATGGCCATGCGGGCTGGGGTACCGCCGAATACGATGCCATCCTGCTCACCGGTTCTGTACCCGCCATCCCCGATGCACTCAAGTACCAACTGTGTATCGGCGGGCGCATGGTCGTTGTCGTTGGCAACCTGCCAGTCATGACCGCGTGGCGTATCACCCGCACCAGTGCGGCCAGCTTTGAAACCGAATCACTGTTCGATACGGTCATTAAGCCGCTGCGCGGCACAGCCCAACCGCAATTCAAGTTCTGAGTGCGTAGCGTGCGACGGTTTCTGGCAATTGGCACCATGCTGGCGCTATGGGGTGGGCAGGCCATGGCGCAACCCTACAATTTGCTGCAGGTCTGGCAAATGGCGCTCGAGCGCGATCCGGTGTATGCATCGGCACAAGCCAGTCGCAACGCTGCTCAAGAAAAAATACCCCAGGCGCGCGCCCTTCTGCTACCTTTTCTTACGGCCAGCACCGGTGCAGAAATCGACAACACGCGCAACACCAGCCTGGATGACAGCCGCAGCTCACGGCGCGGGGTGTGGGCGGTTACCCTGACCCAACCCATCATCGACATCGCCCAATGGGAAAAACTGAAACAATCACAGTTTCAAGTCCAGTCGGCCGATCTGTCCGTTCAACAGGCCTGGCAAGACCTGATGCTGCGCGTTGCCCAGGCCTATTTTGACGTTCTGGCCGCGCAAGACACGCTGAAAACCCTTGATGCCCAAAAGAAAGCCATCAGTAACCAGCTTGAAGCGGCGCGCAAGGGCTTTGAACTGGGCAGCGCTACCATTGCCGACACCTACGAAGCACAAGCCCGTCTTGACCTGATCACGGCGAATGAAATCCAGGCACGCAATGTCTTGGAAGTCAGCCTTGACCAATTGCAGCGTATCATCAACGAACGGCCTGAAACCCTGGCCGGCCTGTCCACAGACATCACCCTGCCACCACCCGAACCAGCCCGCATCACCGACTGGACCGACCAGGCTCGCACCGCCAGCCTGGAAGTGGCACGCGCCATGCTCGATACCCAGGTGGCCGAAAAAGAAATCAGCATTGCCAAAAGCGGGCATTACCCGACGCTTGATTTTTACGCCCAGTCGGGTTCGTCCAGCGACCGGGGCGTTTATGGCCCAAGGGCGGGCCCCAGATCAGTTGACAGTACCGTCGGTGTCCAACTGACCATCCCCCTGTTCTCAGGCGGGGGGATCTCATCAAAGGTCCGCGAACAGACCTCGCTGCTGCAACGCTCACGCTACGACCTGGAATCCGCCCGCCGGGTCTCTGTGCAGCAAACACAGCAATATTTTTCAGGGGTTGTCTCTGGTCTGGCTCAGGTCAATGCATTGCTGGCGGCTGAAAAATCCAGCCTGGCATCGCTGCAGGCCAACCAGACCGGTTACGAAGTGGGTGTGCGCGTCAATATCGACGTCTTGAACGCCCAGCAGCAGCTTTACGAAACCCAGCGTGCCCTGGCCAATGCGCGCTATGCGACCCTGCTGTCTGGCTTACGCCTGAAGGCCGCCGCCGGCACATTAACCGACGCCGACCTGAAAGCGGTCAACGGGCTGCTTCAGCCTACCCCCTGACCTTCTTCAGCAGGGCTGTGGTGGAGCGATCGAAACGAAACGGAATCGCCACGGCCTCGCCCCCCCAGCTACGTACACTGGCTGTTTCGGGCAGGGTTTCCATGTTGTAGTCACCCCCTTTTACAATCACATCGGGGCGCAGGGCTTCTATCAGGGCTTGCGGGGTGTCTTCATCGAAGACCGTGACACAGCTGACGCTTTCCAGTGCGGCCAGCAAGGCCTGACGATCATCCTGGTGATTAACCGGCCGGTCATCCCCCTTCCCCAGCCGCTTCACCGACGCATCAGTATTAACGGCCACCACCAGCGTTGCACCCAACTGGGCCGCCTCGTCGAGATAGCTGACGTGGCCTCGATGCAGAATGTCAAACACACCATTCGTGAACACCAGCGGCCGCGCCAGCTTGCCGGAACGCACCGCCGCCTCACACTCGGCGCGCGACAGTATCTTGGCTTCGAAACGCACGCCCATGATGTTAAACCGAGGTCTGGATAACCGGCGCCACCGAACGCGTCAATTCTTTACGGTAGCGATTCAGATCTTGCACGGTCTTGAAACTGCTGTCCATAAGCAACGACAAGTTATGCAAAATGCGTGAACTGACCTTGCCTTCCCAGTCTTTATCAAAATGAATTTGATGATCAAGCCAGTTTTCAAGCCAACCCGGCGACGGCACCTTGGACTGCACCGTATCTTGGGGAAACAGCTCTTTGTTGACGTGAAGGTTGGTGGGATGCAGGGCTTGCGGCGTGCGATGCGCCGAGGCCATCAAGACCCCGATTTTTGAAAACGCCAGGCGTGCCTGTTGACCAATGGCTTCGCCACGGCTCAGCAAGGCGCGCTTCATGTAACGCAGATACGCACCGGCATGACGCGCTTCGTCGTGGGCAATAGTTTGATAAATGGCTTTGATCACAGGTTCAGTGTGCCACTCGCCGGCACGCCGGTACCAGTGATTCAAACGAATTTCGCCGCAAAAATGCAGCATCAGAGTTTCCAGCGGCGGCGCCGGGTCAAACTCGAAACGGACCTTGTGCAGCTCTTCTTCGGTCGGCACAAGTTCGGGGCGAAAACGACGCAGGTACTCCATGAGCACCAGCGAATGCTTTTGCTCTTCAAAGAACCATACCGACATGAAAGCAGAAAAATCGCTGTCATCACGGTTGTCACGCAAAAACATTTCCGTGGCCGGCAACGCCGCCCACTCGGTGATGGCGTTCATCTTGATCGTGTAGGCCTGATCATCGGAGAGTTTGCTGCCATCGAAATCATCCCATGGAATATCAGTGGCCATATTCCAGCGCACCGCTTCCATTGACTTGAACAATTCTGGGTAAAGCATAGTCATCTCTCTTTTAACAACACACTACGAACAAAAAAACCGGCACAACTGCATGATGCTACGACACAAACATCGCAAAATTGTGTCAGGATAAAAAAACCGGGTGATAAACAACACTTGGGCTAACGACCCATCATGGCCCAGATCGCTACGCCAATGGCAACCGCAACCACTGCGGCAAAGACCATCACCAAACGGTTATTGAACTCTTGCGCCTTGCGTAAACGCTGCAATTCATGCTGCACGCCCGGCATGGCATCAGGGCGCGACAGGCTGGCGTGCACCAGGCGCGGCAACTGGGGCAGCATTTGCGCCCATTGCCCGGCCTCTTGGTCAAGGCGTCGCTTCAGACCCTTCAGGCCGATACGCTCGTGCATCCAGTTTTCAAGATAGGGCTTGGCCGTTTTCCAAAGGTCAAGATCAGGGTCAAGGTCTCGACCCATGCCTTCGACATTAAGAAGCGTTTTTTGCAGCAACACCAGTTGCGGCTGGATTTCAACATTGAAACGACGCGACGTCTGGAACAGCCGCAGCAACACTTGCCCTAACGAAATCTGGGACAAAGGGCGATCAAAATAGGGTTCACAGACGGCGCGCACCGCCCCTTCGAGCGCCTCTTCGCGCGTATTGGGGGGAACCCAGCCCGACTCGATATGCAACTGCGCCACGCGCCGGTAATCACGCTGGAAAAACGCCAGAAAGTTTTGCGCCAGATAGTTCTTGTCGTGCTCGGAGAGCGAGCCCACGATGCCAAAATCAAGGGCAATATAACGGCCGAGGGTTTCCGGTGCATCGGACACATAAATATTGCCCGGATGCATGTCGGCATGGAAAAAACCGTCCGTAAAGACCTGAGAGAAAAAGATCTCGACACCGGTTCGTGCCAGCGCCTTGATATCGACCCCGGCATCGCGCAAGCGTTCGACCTGGCTGACCGGAATGCCCCGCATGCGCTCCATGGTGAACACCGTCGTCGTGGTGAACTCCCAGATGACCTCAGGCACGATCAGAAGATTCTGCCGCCCGGTTTCAGGGCCAAAATTTCGGCGCAACTGGCTACAATTCGAGGCTTCGCGCACCAGGTCAAGTTCATCGTGCAGGTAAACATCAAATTCGGCAACGACCTCACAGGGTTTCAGGCGGCGGCTGTCAGGCACCAGGCGCTCAACCACACTGGCCAGCACACGCAGCAGCGCAAGATCATTTTCAATGACCCGCAACATGCCGGGACGCAATACTTTGACCGCTACCTCGCGGCCATCATGCAACACCGCGAAATGCACCTGGGCGATGGATGCTGACGCGACCGGGTCTTTTTCGAAATGGCGGAAAAGCACTGCCGGTGGTGCCCCCAGCGCTGCCTGTACACAGGCAGCAGCCTGATCCGAGGGAAATGGCGGCACTCGGTCTTGCAACCGGGCCAATTCGATCGCGAGGTCTGGCGGGATCAGGTCACGACGTGTCGACAACACCTGCCCGAATTTTACAAAAATCGGCCCCAGCGACTCGAGCGCAAGTCGCAAGCGCACCCCGCGATCGGCACGCGGCGGACGCCCCAGGCGCACCACACGCAACAGGCTAAAGGCAACCGGATGCTTGATACTGGACAGCACCAGCTCATCAAGGCGGTAGCGCAACGCAACAAACAAAATACGCACCAGGCGAAAGAACGTCAGCATCAGGATCTCCGGGTACGCAACGAGGTCTCGAGGCGCGTCATGCGCTGGTCAAGCTGATCAAGCCGCCGCAGTAACACGGAATAATCGGCCTGCAAGACGGCAAAGCCGTAGCGTCCGGCAACCAGCGGCTCTTCTTCGGCCAGATACTCACTGAGATTGCCGGCAAAACGCTCGCCGGCCTGTTTCAGCCCTTGGGCAATGGCGCGGCCGCCGGAGACCAGACGCGCTGCAGGGATGTCTCCGACCACACGGGCCAGATCAGACTCGGCATCCCAGCGCAGGTTGCGCGCCAGATCAGCCACCACGTTGGCCAAGCCCGCATCGCCCTGTATGTGCATGGCCTCGACCAATTGTTCCGGGTCTTTATGACGCAGCAGATCGAAGATCTGACCGAGCCGGCCTGCCGGCAATGTGAGTGTGACGTCTGGGACGATGGACGCATCGGCCACCTGCACCTGCCCATTATTGGCAATGGTCAGTGAAACGAAGGTCTGGCCCAGCGCCAACCTGACGGTTTTGCCCGAATGACGGCTTAAACGCTGTGCCGCCCAAGCCTCGCGGCCCAGCAAGCGGTTCAGCGCAGTAACACCCGCCGAAGCGGCAAGTGTCGTAAGTGGGGGGAAAGGCAGCATGAATGGGCACGCGCGGCCTGCGCGCGAGACAGGAAAATATACAGGCCTAAGTTTAACGTTTTTGACTGCACTGCGGTCTGCACAAAAAAACAGGCCGGGCGCAACGCTGTGCGGTACCGGCCCCT
>JAAYID010000280.1 GCA_012744285.1 Alcaligenaceae bacterium | reverse complement strand
GCAGTGATGAAGACCCGGCGTGCGCCGAAACGCTCACCCGCCCAGCCACTGACCGGTACGAACACGGCCAGGGCCAGCAGGTAGCTGGTAATGGCCACGTTCATGCTGACCGGCGTGGTGTTCAGGGCCAGTGCCATGGCCGGAATGGCAGTTGCCACGACGGTGGCATCCAGCATTTGCATGAACAGGGCGCACCCGACAATGAACGGAATCATGCGGATGGCCGCACGTTCGCGGTCAGACAGGTGAGGAGTGGGGTCGCTGCGCATGGGTAGATTCTAACTTTACCCGGCTGAAGTAAACTTGAGGGTTGACGGCAATATTGCCAAACCCATTTTAGCGAATCAGCGCCATGGCCAAGAACTACGAGTCTGAAATCACCCAGTTTCTGAAGCATTACAAGCAGCAGCATCCTGATGTCGAACAGCGTCAGCGCGAAGGTCGCGCACGGTTGTGGGACAAAAATCTTGACCCCGAGCTGCAAGAGCAGTTCAAGGCCGGGCGTGTGCAGCAATCGTCTTACGTCTACCAGACCCGGTAAGACAGGATGACGCTACCGGGCGGTGCTGGTCCTGACCTGTCGGCGCTGGTAGAACCAGCTGTCGACAGTACCCCCGACGTTATCGATCATGTGGCATTGGCGCGTCTGTATGGCGAGCCGTTGTTTTCCTTGCCGCAAGATCTGTATATCCCGCCCGATGCCCTCGAGGTGTTTCTGGAAACCTTCGAGGGTCCGCTTGATTTGCTGCTTTACCTGATTCGAAAGCAGAATTTCAATGTGCTCGATATCCCGATGGCCGAGGTGACGAAACAGTACCTGTCCTATGTGGACCAGATCCGTAGTCACAATCTGGAACTGGCCGGCGAATATCTGCTGATGGCGGCGCTGCTGATTGAAATCAAGTCGCGTATGCTGTTGCCGGTCAGAAAGGCCGATACGGGCGAAGAGCCCGATGACCCTCGTGCCGAACTGGTCCGGCGTTTGCTTGAGTACGAGCAAATGAAGCTGGCCGCGCAGAAGCTGAATGCGCTGCCGGTGCTGGGACGCGATTTCCAGCGTGCTCATGCCCTGATGGATATTCGCATTGAACGCATGTTGCCCGATGTCAGCCCCGATGATCTGCGCCAGGCGTGGGCCGATATTTTGAAACGTGCGCAGCTCAATGCGCATCATAAAATTACCCGCGAACATCTGTCGGTTCGCGAGCACATGACCAAAATCCTGCGACAGCTGTCGGATGTCCGGTTTCTTGAGTTTACGGAACTGTTCAATGACGCGATCCGTCAGGGGCAGGGTGTGCCCGTTATTGTGGTCCATTTTCTGGCCATGCTTGAGCTGGCTCGCGAGTCGTTGCTTGAAATCACCCAGGCCGAACCGTATGCCCCCATTTACGTGCGTCTGGCGTATATTCGCGCTGTCGAATAACGCCCGCTCAACGGAGACCTTTTTTGAAAGTCGTTCACACCATTGAAGAATTGCGAGACCAGCTGCGAGGCCAGTTGCGCGTTTCATTTGTGCCCACCATGGGTAACCTGCATCAGGGGCATTTGTCGCTCATGAAACTGGCGCGCCAGCATGGCGATCCGGTGGTTGCCAGCATTTTTGTGAACCGCCTGCAGTTCGGGCCCAATGAAGATTTTGACCGGTATCCGCGTACGCTTGAGGTCGATATTGAAAAGCTCGAGCGCGAACGCGACGTGTATGTGCTGTTTGCCCCGCACGAAAAAGAAATGTACCCCGAGCCGCAAAGTTATCAGATTTTGCCTCCGGCAGATCTGGGTGGCATTCTCGAGGGTGAGTTCCGGCCGGGGTTCTTCACCGGTGTCAGTACCGTGGTGCTGAAACTGTTTTCCTGCGTGCAGCCCCAGGTGGCTGTATTCGGTAAAAAAGATTATCAGCAGCTGATGGTTGTGCGCCATATGTGCCGGCAGTTTCAGCTGCCGGTCAAGATCATTGCCCACGAAACCGTGCGGGACACCGATGGTCTTGCCTTGTCGTCACGCAACCGTTATCTGTCAGAGCACGAGCGTGCCGAGGCGCCCCAGTTGTACGCTTGCTTGCAGGGAATTCGTACGCGACTGCTGGCCGGTGCCAGCAATCCTGACGAGCTGACGCAAGAGGCAGCGGCTTTCCTGACGGCGCGTGGCTGGGACGTTGATTATCTGACCTTGCGTCGCCAGCGCGACCTGTGTGCACCCTCGCCGGAAGAAATCAGGAGTGCCGAGCCGTTGGTGATCCTTTCGGCGGCCAAGCTGGGCGCAACCCGTCTTATCGACAATCTGGAAGTCTTCTAGGGCCTCTGGCTAACGTGGCGTCCCGGCCCTGACCTCACAACTCCACATGCAGGGGTTGTGAGGTTTTGTCTATGGTGGATTTCCATATTGTGGTCTCTACCCTGTCAGATCTGGCAGGCGACGGAATCGTTGTGTCATGGAACAATCGGCGCACATGACAACAACACAGGAGACGACCTTGACCCGTACCGATTACCTTGATCGCCCGTTATCTGTCCTGACGCCCCGTGAACGCGATGTAATGCATTACGTCGCGCTGGGTACAGCCAACAAAGTGATTGCCGAGGAACTGGGTGTTTCCAGGCGTACTATCGAAGCCCACCGGGCGCGGATATTCCAGAAGCTGAAAGTGCGCAATGCGGTCGAACTGGCGCGGCACGTAGTACTGACCTTGCACGAGCCGCGTCTGGATGCCTAAGGCCGGCAGTTTGGTGCAGGGCGGTTGCCCAGCTCATTGATGCCATCCACCTCGGCCTGTCGTGTCAGGCGGTAGTCGAGCGTCGGCCGGATGTCATTGATGGTGTCGATGCGTAAAACATTGTCGGTCATGAACGTCAGGCGTGCCTTGGTAGCCTTGCCATCGGTTTCAAGGATGACACGCCAGGGGTTCGTGTCGACAACAGACCAGCAGCCTTGTTCAAGTGTGGTGGTCGGGTTGGTCGCATCAAGCTGAATCGTGCGGGCGCGCCATTGGCCGTTGGGGGCCATGGTCAGGGTAATGCGAGTGGCCGGGCAGCTCTGGCGGCCGTCAAGCAGGCAGGGCGTTGTCCCCAGAAACGTTTTGGCCTCGCGCAGGGGGCGAATGGTTGCCGCTGTGCTGGCGACAGGGGGCTCGGTCGTGTCGGCAGCCGCCGCAGAGGAAGCGGCGGTCGCTTCAGGCGCCGGTTTTTCCTGGGTGTTGCCAAAGCCCAGTTGCAATTGCGAGGGTGCGCGCTGGATGGTGCGACCCTGTGCCTGGTGTTGTGCATCGCTAAGGGTGGATTCGGGCCCGGTTTCGTAGTAACCCGGGGTTTGCTGCTTGGCGCAACCGGCGACGATGAAGGCACTGGCGATGACGGCAGCCATCAGGCCAGGACGAAAGGCGTGCTTTTTTGGGGCGGGCATGGTGATGTTCCATCAAGAATTCGGATCAGCGGCTATTCTACGCAACTATCCGGGAGGTCGTAATCCCCTGGACAGCCTGGCTTCGGGCCTCGCGACGTCATCGGGTCAGGACATCGTGGTGTGGGTGGTGTTCGGTGCGTTATTTGGCGTCGGGGTTTATGGTCTGGGCGGTTGCTATACCTCACGTGTTGTCAGGTTGTTTGGTTTGCCGGCAGACAGCGACCGGCCGGTCGGCCGGTCCATCCTGGCTGCGTCGGTCTGGGGTGGCCTGGGGGTCATTGTGTTTGCGTTCCTGTTGCTGAAGGACAGCGGGTCGGTCCCCATGATGGCGGGTCTTGGTGTGTGCACAGTGCTTGGGGTGCTGGCAATTGTCGACTGGCACACGGGCTATCTGCCCGACGAATTGACGTTGCCTTTGTTGTGGGCGGGTCTGTGCTGGTCGTGGCTGGGGTTTGGGGTTTCGCCCCAAGACGCGGTGGGCGGCATTATCGTGGCCTGGGGCGTCTTGTCCCTGGTGTTCTGTGGGTATCGGTGGGTGCGTCGGCACGAAGGTATGGGTCGGGGTGACATCAAACTGACAGCGGCCCTCGGCGCCTGGACAGGGTGGCCGATGGTGGCCGAATTATTGTTGCTGGCGTGTGTCTTCGGGGTGGTGCTGGCCCTGGTGCGCAACGGTTCAAGGGGGGATATGGGTGGATTTCCGTTTGGGCCGTGCCTGTCGCTGGCCGGTGTACTGTTTCTGCTGGCGCTCCCGACCTAAAATAGTGTCAATTCATACAACGGATATCCAGCATGCTGAAGATTGGTTTAACCGGGGGCATCGGTTCGGGCAAAACCCGTGTTGCCGATTTGTTCCAAGAGTGGGGGGGCTTTGTTATTGATACCGATGCCATTGCCCATGAACTGACGGCGCCGGGTGGTGCGGCCATGCCGGGCATTCTCGGGGCGTTTGGTCAGGCGGCCCTGGCGCCTGACGGCGCGCTCGATCGTGCCGCCATACGCGAGATTGTTTTTCGTGATCCTCAGGCCCGGTCGCGTCTCGAGGCCATCATTCACCCCTTGATTGCCCACGAAGCCCTGGCGCGTGCCTCCCTGGCACAGGGGTGCTATCTTGTGTTTGTGGTGCCCTTGCTGGTAGAGTCAAAACGTTGGCTTCACCAGGTGGATCGGGTCTGTGTGGTCGATTGTGATCCCGATACCCAGGTTGCGCGGGTGCAGCAGCGTAGCGGGCTGACGGCCGATGCCGTTAGGCGTATCATGTCGGCACAGGCCAGTCGTGAAGCGCGGTTGGCCGTGGCGCACGATATCGTGCTCAACGATGGTGCCACGACGCCCGTGCAGCTTCAGCAGCGCGCCAGGCAGCTCCACGAGCAATGGTGCACCCTAGGGTCTCAGTTAAAACAATAAAGGTAGCTGGTTCAGTGATTTTGTACGAATATCCCTGCAACGAACGGGTTCGGGCCTTGCTTCGGGTCGAGCATCTGTTTGGGCGCCTTTTTTTCTTCGCCGGGCAGGAAGACGTCAATCACCATCAAATCGCTATGGCGACGCTGTTCGACTTGCTCGATGTCTGTGATCGCACCGATCTGCGGGGTTCCGTGCTGCAAGACCTCGACCGGCAACGCGCGGCCTTGTCCGCCTTGCGCGAGCACCCCGGGGTCGATGCCGGCACCGTTGAGAAAACGCTGTCAGACATCGAAAAGGCCACTGCCGATCTGGCGAACCAGGGACGTATCGCCCAGGTGTTGCGTGACAACGAGTGGCTGGCCAGTTTGCGGGGCCGTCTCACCGTGCCGGGCGGGTCTTCCCCGGCCGATATTCCGTCGTATTACGCCTGGCAAATCAAGCCGGTTCAGGTGCGCCTGAACGATTTGCAGCACTGGATTGCCCCGTTCCGTCCGTTGTATAACGGGCTTGCACTTATCTTGCGGCTGCTGCGTGAGTCAGGCCACCCGGCGGATGTTGCGGCAGAGCAAGGGGCCTACCAGGAAATGCTGGCCGGAAAATCCTTCCAGTTGTTGCGGGTATGGGTTGATCCGGCAATCGGCGTGTTTCCCGAAATGAGCGCTAACAAATACGTTATCTGGGTTCGGTTTTCCATGCAAGACAACGAGCTCAAGCCCATTGCGGTTACCCGACGCGTGCCGTTTCGCCTTTCCCGTTGCAATTTGTAGCGGTTTGCGCGCCTTAACGTGTGGTTGCCGGCGTTTTTGTACGCGTGTCGTGCGGCCATGGGTAGCGGCGTGTCCCCCTATTCTGTCACGTAATTGTTGCGTTCAATTTCAGAATGCGCAGTGGTTCGCGTGTCCAGGGCCTGTTCTGGGCGAGAATAGCACTCAATCAATTTACCTACTCTACGGATACGACAGGAGCAGTTCATGTCGAAATTGCGCGATGACGGCGGGTCGCTGAAACGCAAGGGGCTTTGGGCCCTGGCTGTTTTAGCCATGGTGGCCGTTCTTGCCTGGTGGTATTGGGGCGGGTCTACGCCGTCACCTGCAGGTGCGCCTGTTGCCGCTGGTTCCACAGGTGGGCCATCGCGCGTTTCGGGGGCGCCCTCAGGCACCTCCGGGCGCCCTCAGGG
>JAAYID010000027.1 GCA_012744285.1 Alcaligenaceae bacterium | reverse complement strand
GCTCAGTGGAGGCATTGAGCCGCCCCTGAGTCGCTTCGGTGGGTTCCTGCTGCTGGCGGCATTACTGCACCGCTCACTTCACAGGCGAACCGGGCGTGCCCCGCCCTTAAAACATTGATCGCGCCAACCACGTCGGCGTTTTCCTCGAAACCGCATTCAACGCACAAGAATTGCGCCTGTGTTTTCCGGTTGTCCGCCGAGACATGGCCGCAGCACGGACAGGTGCGGCTCGTGTTCTGCGGCGGCACGGCGACGAGCCATGCGCCTCTCCAGGCCAGCTTGTAGTCCAATTGGCGGCGGAACTCAAACCAGCCTTGATCGAGGATGGACTTGTTCAGGCCGGACTTAGCCCGAACGTTTTTCCCCGGCGTTTCGGTGCTGCCTGCCGCCGACCTGGACATATTCCGTACCTGCAAGTCCTCAATACACACCATCGCGTGGTTTTGGCTGATCGCGGTCGAGGTCTTGTGTAGGAAGTCGCGGCGGGCATTGCCGATGCGGGAATGAATACGCTGGACGCGGGCTTTCGCCTTCTTCCAGTTGTTGCTGAACTTCGTCTTGCGGCTCATCGCCTGTTGCGCCTTGCGCAAAGCAGCCTCATGCCGCTTGAAGCTGTGAAGCGGCGCGTAGAACGCGCCGTCCGAGAGGGTGACGAAGCGGGTAATGCCCATGTCGATACCGACCGCCCCACCTTGCGCAATGGGTTGCTCAACCTCGCGCTCCGTCTGAATACTCACGAACCACTTGCCGCCCGACTGGCTCACGGTGACGTTCTTCACCACGCCCAACACCTCGCGACTGTTGCGATAGCGCAGCCAGCCCAGCTTTGGCAGAAACAGGCGGTTGTTGCCATGATCGAGCTTGATCTGTTTTGGGTCGGGATAGCGGAAGCTATCCGACTGGCCCTTCTTCTTGAAGCGCGGGAAGTCCGCCCGCTTAGCGAAGAAGTTGGTATAGGCCCGCTCCAAATCCTTGAGCGTCTGCTGCAACGGATGCACGGGCGCATCGGCCAGCCATGCGGTTTCCGCGCTATTGCGCCACTCGGTGAGTAGCTTGCACAGACCCGCATAGCCGAGCTTCTTCTCGCCCTGCTCGTAGCGCTCTTTCTGCAACGCCAGCGCCTTGTTGTAGACGAACCGGCACGAGCCAGCGAAGCGGCGCATTTGCCGCTCTTGCTGGCCGTCTGGCATCAGTTCGTACTTGTAGGCTTGAAGTAGTTGCATGGCTTAATCATACTCTTGGTCTATGAGCGATGACAACGAAATTAGACATGGACGGCACTGCGTTTTCAAGATGCACGTTCACTTGGTCTTTGTGGCGAAATATCGCCGCAGAGTGTTCGATGGCGACGCCATCAGTCGGCTGCGTACCATCTTCGCTAAGGTCTGCGCCGATTTCGAGGCGCAACTGATCGAGATGGACGGCGAGGACGATCACGTCCACCTATTAGTGGAGTATCCGCCGAAGGTAGCCGTCTCCAACCTCGTGAACAGTCTCAAAGGCGTGTCCAGCCGCCTGCTCCGCAAAGAGCGGCCAGACATCCAGAAGCGCTATTGGAAAGGCGTGCTGTGGTCGCCGTCCTACTTCGCCTCCAGTTGTGGCGGTGCGCCGATTTCCATCGTGCGGCAGTACATCGAACAACAGAAGACACCTCACTGAAACTCAAGGACGGCTACGCCGTCCGCGCTATCCTTCCCCGCCCTGAACGGCGGGGCTTGTCGCGCACTGGGTCAGTGTACATGGTCGTACGACTTACTGCATAGGCGATAAAATGTCGCTCCTTTATTAAAGACGCTCTGTATGAAACGCCTCGAAAAATCGTTTGAACATGTGTTGTTTACCAGTCGCTGGGTCATGGGCCCGGTGTATCTGGGGCTGGCGCTTGCACTGGTTGTCTTGCTGGTCAAGTTTGCCAAGGAAATCTGGGTGCTGTTTGCCGACATCATGACGGCGACGGGCGGGCAACTGATCATTGGCGTGTTGTCGCTGGTGGATATCGCCCTGATCATGAACCTGCTGATCATCATCATGTTCAGCGGGTACGAGAACTTTGTGTCCAAAATGGACGATCTGCATAATCATCAGGATCGTCCGGAATGGATGGGTCATATCGGGTTCTCTGACCTGAAGTTGAAGCTGATTGGTTCAATCGTCGCGATCTCCGGCATAGAACTGCTTAAGGCGTTCATGAATGTCGATAACCTGTCTGATCGCCATCTGGCCTGGATGGTCGGGATTCACGTCACCTTCCTGTTTTCCGGTTTGTTTTATGCCGGCATGGACCGCTTGTCCGGAAAAGGGCACTGACAGTTGCCTGACCCGTGCGCCTGGCCTGCATTGGCCGGTCAGGTTGCGCAAGGCCCCTGCGACGGTGTGTGTTTGGTCGAAGGGGCGCTTGGCTATTGGGGTTGTCCGTTATTGACGTCGTCGTCTTGTCTGGGGATAGTGCGGGTTCAGGGCGAACGCCCGCTACTATCAACGGAGATTACTGTGGCACGTCAATTGATCAATCCCCCCGAACTTCATCCGGCACCCGGCTTCAGTCACATCACGGTCGCCGAGCCCGGGCGCGTGGCCTACATTGCCGGGCAGGTTGCACTGGCCCCTGATTTTTCACTGGTTGGCGGTGATGACCTGGGCGCCCAGACCCGTGCGGCCATGCGCAATGTGGAAGCTGCGCTGAACGCGGTGGGTGCGGGTTGGGACGATGTTGTACGACGCACCATTTATACCCTGCACCCGACGCAATACGAAGTGATTACTGCCGCTATCGAAGACGTGCAGGGCAGCACAGACCACCCGGCCCAGACCATTCTGGGCGTTACCGGCCTGGCTGTGCCCGGTTTGCTGATTGAAATCGAAGTGACGGTTCGATTGCCGGGTTGATCATGCAGCGCCCCGCCGGGCTGAATGCGTTCAGGCTTCTTCCGCGTCCAGGTAAGGTTCAATCAACGCCCGGATATCCTCCGGGATGCTGACTGAGCTGATCTTTTCAAGGTCGGCAAAGACAACCGTCAGACGACCTTCAACACGTACAGCGTCGTCGGGGCCGCAAAGGTGTACCTGCATCTGCATTGAGCTGCGACCCAGGCGTTTGACCGACAGTTTGCTGGTCAGTTGATCGCCCAGTTTGCTGGGGATGCGGAAATCAACCTGCAGGTTGGCCATCGGAATGCCAAGGTTACGGTTCATATGCAGGTTGTTGAAACCGATTTTCAGGCCATGGTTGAACCAGCTTTCAACCGTATCGTGAAGCATTTCGGTGTAACGTGGGTAAAAGACAATGCCCGCAGGGTCGCAGTGTTTGAAACCGATTTCAATGGGCATGTGGTGTACGAGCGGCATGATGCTGTCCTGATCTGCGAGGGGAAAGAAATATCCCGCAAGCCGTCAGCTTGCGGGTTGTCGAATTCTACTTGAAGCCGCGGAACGGCACGTTTCGCAGTGCCTGGGTTCCGTCGGCGACCTGATGCCAGGGCTTCAGGGTTGGCGTTTCGGGTTACCCTGCACGCTGCACCACATACCGTCCGCGTCCGGCTGCTTTGGCTTCGTACATCAGGTTGTCGGCCAGGCGCATCAGGCCGGCTTCTGTCTGGTTGCCGTCACCCACCGCGGCACCAATCGATGTGCCGATCTGGTAAGTGCTGCCGTCCAGTTCGAAGGGGGCCTTGATGGCCGTCATGATTTTGTCGGCGAGGTGTTCGGTCACCGTCAGTGCGTCGTCACCCAGATTGGTCATCAGGATCACGAATTCGTCACCGCCCAGCCGGGCGACCGAGTCGGTTTCCCGGACGCTTGCCTGAAGGCGGCGGGCGACCAGTTGAAGGACTTTGTCACCAGCTTCGTGGCCGAGTGTGTCATTGATGGGCTTGAATTCGTCCAGATCCATGAACAGCAGGGCGATGCGGGTATTCTGGCGCCTAGCGGTTGCCAGGGCGGTTTTGATCCGGTCGGCCAGCAAGCGGCGATTGGGCAGGCCGGTTAGGGAGTCGTGGTGGGCCGCCCGGGACAGTTCGGCTTGCTGTTCTTTCAGCTTGTCCAGCAGGCGGTTGAAGGCGCTGATCAGCACGCCGACTTCACCTTTGCCGGCGCCAGGCAGGGGTTCAAGCGGAACCAGGCCGCGTGACATTCTGTCGGCCTGCCGTTTTGCCTTGGTCAGTGGCCGCAGCGATAGCGGCACGACGATCGCCATGACTACGATGAGCAGGATGATGGTGATGAACGTGTTGTGCAACAGGAAGCGGCGTAGCCGTTCGACGGTGCCTAACGCCTCGGATGTGGAAATTGCGGACACCAGAAACCAGTCGGTGTTGGGGACGGAGACGATGGCCGCGACTTCTTCCAGGCCTTGTGAGGTCATGGTGGTGCCGGTGCCGCGATAGCCTTGCATTGCCTTGTCGTGCAGTGGGTTGACGCCTGCGGATGGTATGGGAGACAAGACCCGTTGCCGGTTGGAAGCGGCCACGAAAATGCCGTCTGACGGCGAAATCAACAGAAAACCGCTGCCGGTAAGTCCCAGTCGGGCTTGCAGCAGGTTGCCCAGAAAATCGGGGCTGTAAAGCAGGGTGAAACCGGTAAGGAAGGCCCAGGGCTTGCCCTCCAGATCGGTCAGCACCAGTGTCATTGGCAGGACGGGGCTGATCTGGCCGGGGATGATCAGAGGTTTGCCAATATAAATGGTGTTGTTGGCCGGGGTAGTGCGAGCGGCGTCGGGGAGCAGGTCGAAGGAGGACCCTTTCCAGTCGAAGGACGTCATGTTGTTGATGATTCGGCCTTCGGCGCTGGTAAGTAGTATCCCGGCCGAGAAAAGCGACTCAAAGGGTGCCGATTGCCCAAAGCCGACGGCGGGGAGTGCCGAGCCATAGATGATGTCGGGTGTGATCTGGCTGCCCAATTCTTGCAGCCGATACTGTCGGATGAGAATTTTGTGGCCGATGTCGTTGGCGACATAGTTGGCCAGGGACATTTGCTGCTGGGACACGACATTGGTGATGTCCTCGCGCAGGAAGTCGGACATCACGATGAAACGCGTCGTTGAGCCTACCAGGATCATGCCCAGGCCGAAAATGACGAGTCTGAAGAAGATGCTTTGCGTGAACGAAGCGAGGGACATAGTTTTCATTTTGTTTCGCAGACCGCCAATCTAGCAGAAAACGGCCTGTTTTACCCCTTTTTCGTTTACTTGAGCACGATAGCCTCCGCAAGTTTGTGGCCGCTGAGCCATGCACCTTCAACTTTTCCGCCATTGAGCCAGTCACCGCAGACGCCAAGGCCCAAGGTGGGGTTCCAGCAATAACCGGGCAGCGATACCGGTGCGACATCGGCGTAGCGCCAGCGATGGGCCGAGGCATGATTGGGGGCCGGTGCTCCCAGTTGCATGAAGGCGGCCTGAAGTTCTGCGATGACGTCTTCAGCTGTGCTTTCGATATGGTCTTCGCTCCAGCGGGCATTGGCATGAACAAGCCAGGTTTCAGGGCCTGTTCGCCCGGGCTTGCTGTTGTCGCGGGCCACCCATCCCAAGGGGCCTTCGCTGATGAAGGCACCGTCAAACGGTAAGTCGACTGGTGTGTCGTAGCGCAGCATCAGGGCCCAGCAGGGCAGCATTTCGGTTTGGCGTGCCAGGGCCGCCAGATCGGGAGCGACCGGGGCCAGCAAGGGGACGGCTTGAGGCGCAGGAGTGGCAACAATGACGCCATTGAAGCGAGTCGGCAACACACCGGTTTCGGCGCGGCTCAGTTGCCAGCCGGCGTCGTTGCAGGCAATTTTTGTGATGGTGTGGCTGGTCAACAGGTTCGCCTGGCGCGCCGCGTGGCGTGCGGGGGCGGTCATGGTTGGGGTGCCCACGTAGCGTTTTAAATGGGCGTCAGGGCTGGGTTGGGTGGATGTGCCGACCACTGCAATGCGGCCACCCCAGGGGGCAACGACGCCAGCGCGTTCCCATGCTTCAACTTCAGCCTTGAATAGCGGGTCACGCGCCCGAAAATATTGGGCGCCATGGTCACACTGCCAGCCGTCGCCTCGGCGGGTGCTCATGCGGCCACCGGCACCGCGGCTTTTCTCGAAGAGGCTGACGTTGTGGCCTGCGTGTGTCAGCGCAGCGGCGCATGCAGCGCCTGCAATGCCGGCACCGATGATGGCGATGTGTTTGGGTTGACTCATTTTTGTCTTGGACAAATCGGGTTCAAAAGTAAATAGTAAGCCATAATGATGACATCAAATTCTCAATTGTCGTGGGCGAACTCTTATGAACAACGTGGCTTTGGTGACTGGCGCAGCCGGTGGTGTTGGTCAGGCAGTGACGCGATGCCTTGCAGATGCAGGGTGGGTGGTGGTAGCGGTAAGTCGCAGTGCCGAACGTCTGAAGGCAGCATTCGCAGCTGATTACGAGCAGGTTGTGGCCGACTGCTCTACGGCGTCCGGG
>JAAYID010000279.1 GCA_012744285.1 Alcaligenaceae bacterium | reverse complement strand
GATGAAGCCGGCATGGCCCAGGGCGATCATGCCGCCATAACCCAGCAGGAAATTCAGGCTGGTGACGATGATCATCAGGATCATCAGACGCATGACAAAGCCGGTGTAGTAGTCAAGGCCGAAGAATTGCGAGAAATACGGGAAACCTGCCAGCAGAATGATGCCAAGCAAGGGGACCCAGGCGAAAATTTTATTGGTGTTGCCAGGCATGTTGTTATCCTCGGGCGGGGAAAAGACCGGTGGGCTTGCACGCCAGGACGACGATCATCAAGACATACATCAGAACGCTGGCCAGTGCCGGTCCGACATCGGCGGCGATCACGGGTGAAGCCACCTGGGCAATCAGGGTCGGCATGAACGCGCGTCCGGCGGTGTCGACGATGCCAACCAGCAGCGCGGCAATGAAGGCGCCCCGGATCGAACCGATGCCGCCAATCACAATCACCACCATGGCCGGAATCATGAATGAGTCACCCATGCCGACCTGTACTGCCGTCACCGGACCCATCATGGCACCGCCAATGCCGGCCAGGGCCGCCCCGAGGACGAAAATGATGGTGAATACCTTGCGCACCGGGATGCCCATCAACTGGGTCATGGTGCGATTCGAGGCGCCAGCGCGCACCAGCATGCCCAGGCGGGTATGGGCCATCATGAAATACAGCGCAATGGCGGCGACGATACCCACGGCAATGATCAACAGCCGAAACGCGGGGTAGTCCAGGCCGTCCAGCAGGGTAACCGAGCCGCTCAGCGAGGGCGGCGTAGCGGCCATGATCGGGGCCGGGCCCCAGATATATTTCACCAGGTCGTTGCAGATCAGGATGACGCCGAATGTGGCCACCACCTGGTTCATGTGGGTGCGTGTGTACAGGCGCCGGACCAGGGCGATTTCAAGGATGGCGCCAGCCAGCATGGTCAAGGCTACCGATATCAGCACCGATAAAGTGAATGAATCGGTGATGCCATAAGCGGTTGCAGCGAAATAGGCGCCAAACATGAAAAGCGACCCGTGGGCCAGATTCATGGTGTCCATTACGCCGAACACGATAGTCAGGCCAGCAGCCATCATGAACAGGATCAGGCCAAGGCCCACACCGTTCATGAGCTGTTCAATAATCGTCAAGCTGTTCATGGGGTTCTTGTAAATAGTTGCCGAAGGCTTGAAAAAGCCAGGAGGAAGTCATTCTTGTTGAATTCGCGGGTAGCGACTATCCGAAATGTGCAGGGGGGGAGGTCTGATTGTCCGAATCAAGCAAAACCGCCCCGTTTTACGGGCTTTCCCCAAGGCCTCTGCCATAACCGGACAACGCCTGCAAGTAACGGCTATTGCCACAATGCCCGACGTAATAAATTGCTTCCACGGAATGACTCTTGAACCGTTTGGAGGACAACATGAGCATCAGCAACGAGGAAATTGCCGGTCTGGTTCGTTCAGACAGCGTACATAAACGGGTTTACACAGACCCTGAAATTTTTGCGCTTGAAATGGAGCGCATCTATGGCCAGGCCTGGATTTATGTCGGCCACGAAAGCCAGGTGAAAAATCCTGGCGACTACCATACGACCCGGATTGGTGACCAGGACGTCATCATGACGCGCGGTGCCGATGGCAAGGTGAATGTGCTTTATAACCGCTGCCCGCACAAAGGCTCGCAGCTGGTCGCCAAAGGCGATGGCAATGTCGGGAAATTTTTCCGCTGCCCCTATCACGCCTGGACTTTCAAGCTGGACGGCTCACTGCTGTCGGTGCCTTTGCGCAACGGCATGGAAGGGACGACGTTTGACAAGTCGCATCCCGATTTCTCGATGCGTCCATTGGCCCGTGTCGATTCGTATCGTGGTTTCGTCTTCGCCAGCCAGTCGGCGCAAGGTCCCGATCTGGTGACGTTCCTTGACGGTGCCGCATCGTCGATTGATAACCTCTGTGACCGTTCGCCCGAGGGTGAGGTTGAGGTCGTCGGCGGTGTGTTCCAGGTGATGCAACAGTCGAACTGGAAGGTTTTCTACGAAAACCTGCATGACACCATGCATGCCCCGATTACCCACGAGTCGTCCTTTGTGGCAGCGCGCGAAGAAGCCAAAGAACTGGGCGAAATGCCGTTTGAGCTGCTGATCATGGACGGTAACGGCGAGCCTTACGAGTTCTGGGAAAAGCTTGAGTTGCGTGCCTACAAAAACGGCCATGGTTACATGGAAGCGATTTTTGATCCGGCGGCAGCCACCCGTGACCCGGTTTCGCGTGCCCATTTCGAGTCTCTGGCCGCCGTTCATGGCGAAGCCAAGGCGCGTGAAATCCTGGGAATGAATCGTCACAACACCGTTATTTATGGCAGCGGTTCACCCCATACCGTATTCCAGCAGTTCCGCGTGATTCGTCCGGTCAGCCCGGATCGCACCCTGATTGAAATCCAGACTTTCCGTCTGAAGGGTGCACCAGAATCGGTGTTTGAACGCGCATTGACCTACACCAACGTCATTAATTCACCGTCATCGAACGTGATGCCTGACGACGTTGAGCTTTACCGTCGTTGCCAGGAAGGCAACCTGACTAAAGGCGGTGACTGGGTCAGCCATCACCGCTATGCCGGTACCGACAAGGAAACGCCGGAAGGCACCGTGTCAATCAATGGGACCAGCGAATTGCCGATGCGCAATCAGTTCGCGGCCTGGAAGCAGTACATGGTGTCGGGTAATCAGGGCTAAGCACAGGAGAATCAAAAATGATGTTGCTTGATCGTACGTTTGATGTATCGGTAGAGCCGGTATCGCAGATTTCGCCATCGCTGGAGACCCTGCATGGCATTCAGCAGTTCCTTTTCCATGAAGCGCGTTTGCTGGACGAACGCAAGCTCGACGATTGGCTGAACCTCTGGACGCCGGAAGGGCGCTACTGGGCCCCGCGCAAGCAGGGTCAGGAGAACCCCTTTGACCACGTCTCACTGTTCTGGGAAGACGCCATGTTGCGTGAAGTGCGCGTACGTCGCGTGAATCACGAGCGCAACTGGTCGCAGCAGCCCCATACCTACGGCAGCCGCCTGGTGGGTAATGTCATGGTTGACGGGGTTGACTCGGCCGGTCGGGTTATTGTGCGTTCCAGCCTGCAATTGACGGAATATCGCACCGAAGCCCGTCAGTTGGGCGCAACCGTTTTCCACAAGCTCGTGGCGACCGAGTCCGGTGGTTGGTCAATCTACCTGAAGCGCGTCAATCTGACCAATTGTGAAAGCATTTTTGGCATGCTCGACATGCATATGTAATGCCTGATGTGATCAGGGCATTGAGATCGGTTTACGGAGAAACACAGTGAGTCAGACAGCTGCAGTTCAATTGCCTCTGGACGGCAAAGTAGCCATCGTGACAGGTGCCTCGCAGGGCCTGGGTGCAGATATTGCCAAGGTTCTGGCTGATGACGGGGCGCAGGTCGTGCTGGTTGGTCGGGGTGGCGAAGCCGGCAACGCGGTTGCCGCCGGCATTGGGCACCGTGCTGTTTTCTTCGAAGCCGATGTCACCTCTGATGAGGCGATTGACCAGTGCGTTGGTTTCACCACCAAGACATTTGGTCGTATCGACATCCTGGTCAATAACGCTTGCAGTTATGCGGATCAGGGTTTGGCGTCCTCGCGTGAGCAGTGGTTCCAGACCCTGAACGTCAACCTCATTTCAGCAGCGATTTTTACCCAGAAAGTGGTTCCCCACATGTCCCGGGGTTCCGTGGTTGTGAACCTGGGCAGTACCGGTGGCAAGTTCGGTGCCGGCGGGCGGGCGATTTACCCCGCCTCCAAGGCCGCTTTGCTGCAAATTACCCGCAATTTTGCGGTTGACCTGGCACCGCACGGCATTCGTGTGCTGTCGGTGTCGCCGGCCTGGACCTGGTCGCCGTCAACCGAGTCCATGAGCGGCGGGTCCATCGAGGCCGCAGATGCGGTGGGTGCACACTTTCACCCCTTGGGCCGCATCGGTCGCGGCGAGGAAGTCGGCCATGTGGTGGCGTTTCTGGCCACTGACAAAGCCTCATGGCTGACCGGAGCCGATATCCCCGTTGACGGTGGTTTTTCCATGCTCGGCCCCGACCGGGGCATTTCACCGCGCGCCTGGTTCGCCCAGCTCGCGCCGCAAAATAAGGATTAATAAACAAAGGCTTGCTTGCGGCTGTTACAATCTTCAGTTCGCTGAAGAATTGGAGAGTGGTCATGCAACTTGTGTTTTCGGCGGGCATTATTTTGTTCGTCGTAATCTGGGGCGTCACTGCGCCAGCCTCGCTGGGCGAGGTTTTCAGCCAGCTTCTGGGTACGATCAGTACCAATTTTGGCTGGCTTTATTTGTGGGTGGTTCTGGCGCTTGTCTCGGTCGCCGCGCTGCTGGTGTTCAGCCGCTACGGCGACCTGAAGCTGGGCGGGGAAGATGACGAGCCCGAATTTTCGCTGGTCAGCTGGTTTGCCATGCTGTTTGCTGCCGGTATGGGTATTGGTCTGGTGTTCTGGGGCGTGGCTGAACCCATTTCGCATTTTGGGGCACCGCCCCCGGGCATAACGCCTCAAACGCCGGAAGCGGCCAATGCCGCCATGCGTTACAGCTTCTTCCACTGGGGTTTGCATCCGTGGGCTGCGTACAGTGTTGTGGCGCTGGCCATTGCCTTCTTTTCGTTCCGTCGCGGTAATCCGGCGCTGGTCAGTGCGGCCACCGAAGCCTTGCCCTGGTCATGGGCTCCCAAAATTTCGGTTCTTGTGAATGTGCTGGCCATTATTGCAACGGCCTTTGGTGTGGCCGCCTCACTTGGTATCGGGGCGCTGCAGATCAATGGCGGTCTGAACGCGGTGTTCGGCGTTCCGGTCAGTGCGGGCGTACAGGTGGGCATCATTGTGGTGACCACAGTGCTTTTTCTTGGCTCGGCAGTCACCGGTGTGTCGCGCGGGATCAAATGGCTTTCCAATACCAACCTGTGCCTGGCTGGCCTGCTGATGCTGTCGGTCTTTCTGCTGGGGCCAACGGTGGCCATTATCGACACGTTCACCACAACACTTGGGGCGTATGCCAGCGAGTTTGTGCGCATGAGCTTGCGCACCACGCCGTTCCGAGATAGTGGCTGGGTTGGGGGCTGGACCGTGTTTTACTGGGCCTGGTGGATTGCCTGGTCGCCGTTTGTCGGGCTGTTTATTGCCCGTGTTTCACGCGGTCGAACCATTCGCGAGTTCATCCTGGGCACCGTGTTTGCGCCAACCCTTGCCGGGTTTCTGTGGTTTTCGGTGTTCGGTGGTACGGCCCTTCATATGCAAATCTGGGAAGCCGTGCCTCTTGCCGATGCGGTCAAGGCCGATGTTGCAACCGCATTGTTCGTTATGTTCGATGCCATGCCGATGGGCACGTTGATGTCTGTCGTGGCAACAGTTCTGGTGCTGGTGTTTTTCGTCACTTCGGGCGATTCAGCGACCCTGGTGCTGGGCATCATGAGTACGGGTGGCCGTGAAGATCCCAAAGCGTACGTGAAAATCATCTGGGGCTTGCTGATTGCGGGTATTGCCATCAGCCTGTTGCTGGCAGGTGGCGTTCAGGCGGTCCAGACCGCCACGATTGTGTTTGCCTTGCCATTTACCCTGGTTATCTTGCTGATGGTGTATTCGTTGTGGCGGGCTATTCGTATCGAATGGCGTGAAGAGCAGCAGCGCGAGCGTGCCCTGCGCCGCCGTTTGCGTGAAATTGCCGATGCGTCAACACCCAAACCCTGAATCCCCTGAAAACCAATCTATCATGAGAAAAATTTCATTAGTCTTTGCCGGTGTTCTGACGCTGGCGTCTTTTTCGGTGGTGGCCAACGAGGTGTCCACTACGTCCGGTTGGACGTTTGAACCCTACGGGTCGTTGCGTATGCAGGCCGAGGCCGTTCGGCCTCATGACCAGGGGGCCATGGACAAGTATGTAGGCCTGCGTGACGCGTATTCACGGCTGGGAGTCAAGGCGGGCTATACGTTCAACCCACACTGGGTGGCGTTTGGCCAGGTCGAGGTCCCTTTCGATTCAGCCAACTTTCGTTTGCGTGACCCCTACGACCAGGGCGGGTTCGGGCGTGAAGACCGCCAGCGCTGGCGTCTGGCCAACCTGGGCCTGAAAACGCCCTACGGTACTGTCACCTATGGCATGCAATGGATGCCCTACTACAACGCCATTGCCGCAACCGTTGACCAGTTCAGCAGTTATTACAGCGGGTTTGCCACTTACACCTCGTCGCGGATCATGGACACTGTTTCGTATTACAGCCCGACAATGGCCGGGTTTTCGTTTGCCGGTTCCTATTCGGCGGCCTCGGGCAACCGTCGTTCTGCCGCCCGTATTGATGACCGGCGCATACAGTTTACGGCGTCGTACGATATCACCGCGTCTACCCGGGTTTCGGCCGGGGTGGATGACCGCGGCGACGCCGGTTATGGCCGCAACCGCGTCTATGGTGTGGCAGCGACGCACCGGTCGGGCCCCTGGTATTTTGCGGCCAAGTACGAGCGCTTCGATACCGGCAACCAAACGCCAGGCAGTTTTTCGCGCGATGGCAATGAGGCCGTAAATGTTCTGGCGGCGTATACCTTTGGCGCCAATACGGTGCGTGCCATGGCGGCCAATGTGCAAGATTACGGTGACACCCTGTTTCAGGTGGGTTTTGACCATCAATACAACGATGACCTGAAACTGTTTGCCGAGTTCTATTACGAACGCAATACTGCCGCGCTGACCCGCAAGCGTGGTGGTCTGGCCGAGGCGGTGCCTGGCATCAATGGCGGTCACGCGTTCATGGTTGGCGCCCGTTACGACTTTTGATGGTTTCCGGGCGGGGCACTGTGTAGGTGGTTACCTCGGCCCTGATGGCATGCAGTTGTGCCATCAGGGTATCGGTGCGGCCGGTTTGTGGCACCCTGCCGGTGGCCCGGATGTCGCGGCCGATGGCGTCCAGCAGCTGAAGGGTATGATCGGCGCCGACCATTTGCAAGGTGCCCTTGATTTTGTGCAGTGCGGCCCGAATTGCGGCGGTATCTTTGCCGGATACGGCCTGTTCAAGTGACTGAACGTAGTGCGGTATTGAGCGCACGATAATATCGGCCAGTTCCTTGAACAACGCGTCGTCACCGGCCATGGTGCGCAAGGTGGCCGGGTTGGTCAGGGGCTCGTAGAGCGCAGGGCCGGGTGTCATTTGGCATAAAGCCGCGTTTTGGCGGCACAGCAACCACGCAGATAGCCACGCAGCTCGTCGAAATTGATGGGCTTGCTCATGTACAGCACGCCGGCCGGCAAGCCCCCGCGCGCGTCAACCTCGGTTTCCGACAAGTTGGTCAGTACGGCAATATGTGACAGACGAAAATTCGGGCGGCTGGTCAGCGCCTTGAGCACTTCGTACCCGTCAATACCGTCCATCATGATGTCAAGCAGCAGGATATCCGGTTGCTTCATTGCAACTTCAATAAGGGCGTCATACCCGTTGGTGCAGAACGTCAGGTCAAGCGGTAGCTGCCAGTTGCTGATTCGCCCGCGATACAGGGTTTGCTGGACCAGGTCGTCTTCCAGGACAAGCAGGGACGAGCGCGTTGCCGGATCTGATTCGACAAATGATCTGGTGCCGACGCTGGTGTGGTGGCGTGAAAGGAAATGCTCAAGTGCGCTTTCCGGTATGCGACGGTGGCCACCCTGGGTTTTCCAGCCGCTGATGACACCCGATTCGACCAGTTGTTGCACAGTAGATACCGAGATCCCCAAGCGCTCAGCGACCTGCTGGGTGGTGTAAATGGCTTCGGTTGATCTGGATGCGTCAGAGGGTTTCATGGGTTGTGGTGCCGGGCAGGCAAGGTAAAAAATCTGGCTAAATTAATAAATTTGATGTTTTTGGTCATTCTGGCATCAAATTGGTTTTTTTGGAATGGTATGGCCATGCTTTTGGCACCGTTCTGGCGGCTGTTTTGGTTGTGTGTCATAGCCACGACGTGTCGCGGCAGCCATCAGCGTAAAATCAGCGTTTTGATACAGATCGCAAGAGGTGAGTGATGTCGGTTCAACAGTTGTTGAAGCAGGTGTTGCAGTCTGGCCAGGGCCTGGGTCAGTCGGCGGGTTCCCAGTTGGGCGAACTGGCCAAAGGCAGCGGGCTTGGCGGGTTCGGTGGTGGCGCACTTGCCGGTGGCGTTCTGGGTGTGCTGCTGGGCAATAAAACCTTGCGCAAAAAGGGCGGGAAAATTGCCACATACGGTGCGGCAGCCGCGCTGGGTGCTGTTGCCCTGAAGGCCTACCAGAACTGGCAGGGCAGCAAGCAGGCGGGTGCGGCGTCAGCGCCGGCGCCAGTGGTTCCTTCCGCCACGCCTGTTTCGACACCGGTCGCTTTGGGGTGGTCAGAGCCTGAACTTGAGCATCACAGTCGCGTGATTTTGTCGGCCATGATTGCCGCGGCCAAGGCCGACGGGCATATCGGCCCGCAAGAGCGTCAGTTGATCGAGTCGGAACTGGCGCGTGTTGCGTCCAGTGCGTCCGACCGGGCCTGGTTTGAAGCCGAGCTGCAAAAGCCCGCCGATCCGGCTTCGATTGCGACCCTGGCTTCCACCCCGGAAATGGCCGCCGAGGTCTATCTGGCCAGTGCCTTGGTCATTGACGACGAAAGCTTCATGGAGCGGGCCTATCTGGATGAGCTGGCCCGTCAGCTGAATATCGATGCGCCGTTGAAAACCCGGCTTGAAGCCCAGTTGAAGGCCTTGTAATGTCACGTTTGTTCACACGCGATCTGATCCTCCTGATTGTCTGTCAGGGGCTGTTCTTTACCAATAATGTCACGTTCATCGCCATTAACGGGCTGGTTGGCATGAGTCTGACCCCGGTGCCCTGGATGGCCACGCTGCCCATCATGGGGTATGTGGTCGGTGGTGCCTTGTCTACGGCACCTGTGGCGCGCACACAAAGTCGTTTCGGGCGCAAGAAGTCATTTCAGTTTGGTTTGGTTACGGCTGTTGTGTCATCGCTTCTGTGTGCGCTGGCGGTTTATAT